>CAIKAA010000455.1 GCA_903825275.1 uncultured Fibrobacterota bacterium
CTGTCAAGATTTGTCCGCATCCACCACCACTTCCTTGGCCGGTTGCATCCAGGCCAGCGAAAATTTCCTATTCCTGCCCATTTCCCTGCAACTTTCGTGGATGCCACACTGGAAGCCGTGGTTGCGAGCGGGTGTGGGCTACGGCTTGGGCGTGATGGCCGGTAAGGCCAGCATGGAACTGGCCACCAACTACATCGGGGAAGGGGCTTCGGCTCCCGACAAAATCCATTTCGACATCGAACCGGACCCGTTGATCAATCCCGTGCAAAAATGGTTCGCCGCGGTGGAATGGACCCCCCTCTCTTGGTTTGGGTTGGAAAGTCGCGGAGGCTGGCGGCGTTCGCAATTGGGCGGATTCACGCTCAAGAACCCCTCGGGAAGTTCCAAGGTTTTTGACGCGGCTTTTTTGAACCCCACCGAGGGCGACCAATTGTGGATTCGCTGGCCGGCAACCTCTCCCGACCACCGCGCCTTGTGGATCGGCTCGCGCGAAACGGCGCTGGGGAATTCCTCACGTTACGGGCACCAGCTGGTCCAGGGGAATTTCGATGGCTGGTTTGTCGCGCTCTCCTTGAATTTCCACTGGAGATTGTCATGAGACAGTTTTTGTCCCACAGCCTTTGGTTTTGTTGGATCGCCTTGGTTTCTTGCTCGGGGAATCCCGACATCCTCCCGCCCACCAATGTCGATCGCGCTGGCCATGTGGAATGCCAAAAGGACGCCCGGACCGATCGCGTCACCGCGGCGACCTGGAACATGGCGATCGGGTTCGACGTGTCGGATCTTTTGTTCCTGAACCTCGACAGCCTGCGCGTCATCCATTCCCGGACAGAAAAGATGCTCGGCGATGCCGTGCGGGCCCTGCCACGCCTACGCATCCACCTGATGGCCCAGGAAATAGCCTCGAACCATCCCGACGTGGTGGGTTTGCAGGAAACCATGCACCTATCGCGCAACGACACCTTGATCGCCGACTTTATCGATACCCTCCAATCCGACCTCGTGGCGCTGGGTGTCCCCTACCAAATCTTCCGCCGCCCCCTAAACGAGGCTACCCTCCACATCGCGTCCCCGACCGGTGGGTCGGACACCATCAAAATGAATTTCCACGAAGGCCAGGCCTTGTTGGTGTCCAAGAGATGGACGGTGGTCCAAGAGGGAATCATTCCGTTTCGCAACGTGATTCCCGTGAACATGCTGGGTTTGAACACGGTCACCGATCGCAGCGCCCAGTGGGCCTGGTTGCGCGATTCCAGCGGATTTCAGTTGGAAGTGTGGAATACCCACTTGGAGGTGTTGAATGCCCAAATCATCGGGCAGGCGGGTGAATTCACGTCCGTTTCCGATTCCCTGCGCGCCGTCATGATCGCCAAGGGATTTTCGCCTTCAGGTCGTCTCTTCTTGGGAGACATCAACTCGGTCTCCAAAACCGCCGCCGACTCCATCTTGACCCAAGCCGGTTGGTTCGATTCTTGGTCGGAAACCCGTTGGGGACCAGGTTTTACCTATGGTTTTGGCAGCTTTCGCGATTCGGCACGAGTCATGACCTCGCGCTTCGACCGCATCTTGTCCCAAGGAACTTGCGGCGTCGATACCGCCTATTTGCGCGGCACCAAGGCGGTGGTGACCGATTCCGGTCCGCTGTTCCCCTCCGACCACGCGATGATCGTTTCAAAACTCCGGTACGGAATTCGCCCCTAAAACCATTGGCGCAGAAACCTACCTTTGTGGCCATGAGCCAACTTCGTGCCCACTTCCGTGCCATTGACAACGCCTCGGCAACCCACGATCTCGAAGAGGTCGTCTACGACCACGAGGGAAGCCTGTTAGAAGTCTTCCATCCCCTCGCCCCTTTGCGGGAGCGGTCGGCCCAAGATTGGAAAGACCTGTTTGGCCAGCGCGCCGGATCCATGGATCTGGTCGAACGCTCGGGCGTGTGGGGCAAGCTGGAATGGGTCTTGCCCCAAATCCCCCGCGAGCACGTCGTGACCTTGGGCGAAGGCTGGAACCCGCTCCTCCCTGCTCCGCGCACCGCCGCGCGCCTGGGCCTTTCCGATGTCCGCCTCAAGCTTTGCGGCACGACCCACACCGGCTCCTTCAAAGATCTGGGCATGACAGTTCTTGTCAGCTGGGTGAACCACCTGGTTTGTACCGGAGCCAAAATCCGGGCCGTAGCCTGCGCCTCGACCGGCGATACTTCGGCCGCTCTTGCCGCCTATGCCGCTGCCGCGGGACTGCCCGCCATCGTGTTCTTGCCCGCCGACAAGGTGAGCTTGGCCCAGCTCATCCAGCCGGTGGCCAACGGAGCCCACGTTCTGGCCTTGGACACCGATTTCGACGGCTGCATGAAGGTCGTCCAGGAATTGACCCAGGACAAATCGATCTACCTCGCCAATTCCAAAAACAGCCTGCGGATTGAAGGCCAAAAAACCGTGTCCATCGAAACCGTCCAGCAGTTGGGATGGACCGCGCCCGATTGGTTCGTGATTCCGGGCGGCAACTTGGGCAATGTCTCGGCCCTCGCCAAGGGATTGGACCTGATGTATGACTTGGGATTGCTTTCAGGCAAGCGGCCGCGCATCGCCGTGGCCCAGGCCGCGGCTGCCGATCCGCTGGTCAAAAGCTTTGAAAAGGGCTTGGCCCCGCTCGAAGCCCAAACGGCCCGCACCACCTTGGCCAGCGCGATCCGCATTGGCAATCCCGTCAGCTTCCCCAAGGCCATCGATGCCTTGAAGCGTTATGAGGGGGTTGCCGAATCGGTCAGCGAAGACGCTCTTTCCGACGCCGCCGCGCGCGGCGATTTGGAAGGCTTTTACCACTGCCCCCACACCGGCGTCGCGCTGGGTGCCCTAGAACAGTTGGTCGCCAAAGGCACCATCCGTTCGGGCGAGAGCGTGGTCGTCATCAGCACCGCCCACGGCCTCAAGTTCAGCGAATTCAAGACCGGCTACCACGAAGGCAAGCTTGCCGGGGTCGAATCCCGCCTGGCCAATCGCGTCGCACGCATCGCGCCCACCTATGCAGCGGTCCAAGACGAGCTCAAGCGCCGCTTGGGCTGATCCCTAGAGGGCCGCCTTGAATTCCAGGTGCGTGATGTGGTGCAATTCGGGTTCCTTGGGGCCTTTCAACGATTTTAGATAGGTCTTGCAGTCGTTGGCCAGATCGACGATGCCTTCGCCAGGAGCATAGAGCGTCGCCTGGAGCGCGGCCTTTGCCCGGTCGTGGGCAACGTGCGCCATTCGCTGCGCTTCGATCACCGTGGACGCCGCGGAATCCGGCTCATGGCTTTTGCCCAAATCCGCGTGGGCTCGTTCCCAACTCGCCAGGCTCTCTTGGGAGGCGGCCAGCGCCTCTTGCAACGCCTTGATCTTGAGATTGAGCCGAACCGGGTGGTAGCGAGTCGGTTCCAGACCCGCACAGAAATTGACCAGAGCAGCAAAATTCTCGACATTCATCGCATGTCGCGTTGGGGCTGTATGGCTCATGGGTGGTTCCTTGGAAGAGCGAGTTTTTGGGGCGCAGGGGTCCTTCTCAAACCTATACCGTGAACCGTTTAATTGCGGAGGAAATCGTCTTTTGAAAATCTAAGCCAAAGAAAATGCTCCCTTATTGCCGAGGATCATGTTGGGCAACCCCGACGCGGCATGGATCCATGTAGATTGCCCAAACCATGGGGTTTTGCAAATGACCAAATTGCTGGAAGCCGTCGCCATGAGCGGCGGGGTCGATAGTTCCGTCGCGGCCTTGTTGCGGGTGCGGGCCGGGGCCGAGGTCGTGGGGCTCACCATGCAACTGTGGGATTCGGACTGCGCCGATGCCGGTACCAAGGCCTGCTGCGGCCTAGAACACGCCCTGGACGCCCGCAACGTGTGCAAGGCCCTGGGGGCGACCCATAAGCTGTTGGATTTGCGCGAAGAATTCAAGATCCAAGTGGTGGACGTGTTCGTGCGCGAGTACCTGGCGGGCCGCACACCCAATCCCTGCGTGCGCTGCAACACCTTCATGAAATGGGATGTGCTTTGGGAAAAAGCCCGCGAGCTGGGATGTCAGAAATTGTCGACAGGTCACTATGCCCGGATCGTGGAAGGCCCCATTGGACACGAACTGCGCCGTGGCGCGGATCCGGCCAAGGACCAGTCGTACTTCCTGTGGGGAATCCCCCGCGATCTTTTGGCCCACACCCTGTTCCCCTTGGCCGACCTGCCCAAGTCCGACACCCGGCAATTGGCTTTGGACGCGAACCTTCCCACCGCCAAAAAATCGGAGAGCCAGGATATTTGCTTTGTTCCCGGCGGCGACTACCGGGAGTTGGTGCGCAAACAGACCCATCACGATCACCCGCCCTTGTTGGAACCAGGACCCATTTTGGATCGCGACGGGAATTCTTTGGGAACGCACCAAGGTCTCGCCTGTTACACCATTGGTCAGCGGCGCGGGATCGGAGTCGCCTCGCAGGCTCCCCTCTACGTGACGGGGATCGAAACCGAAACGAATACTCTTCGCTTGGGGACCCAAGAAGATCTTTTGGTCAACCATCTCGTTCTGGAGCAAGAAAATTGGCTCCTCCACCCAGATGAAGCGTTGCCCGAAGGGCTGGAGGTCCAGGTGCGGTACCGCTCGGGCCCCATTCCGGCTCGGGTTGCCCGAAAAGAAAGCGGGACGGAAATCTTTCTTTCCAAGCCATCTTTGGCTCCTGCTAGCGGGCAAAGCATGGTGATTTATCACCAGGATCGAGTGATTGGAGGAGGAATTCTCTCGAAAAGCGAACCCCTCCGGTTGACACGATAGGCATCTAATCAGTAAATTCGTCCGCTCTAGACAATTTCACAGTCATCGATCGAGGTTCTGCCAGTGCCCAATAAGAAGTCCGCCGAGAAGCGTTTGCGTCAGTCAGAAAAAGCCCGTCTTGTCAACCGCGCTGTTCGCTCGGAAATCCGCACTTCCCTAAAAAAGGTTCGTGGAGCCCAGACCAGGGAAGAAGCCCTCAAGGAAATTCCCAACCTCTTTTCGCTGCTCGACAAAGCCGCCCAGAAGAGCCATGCCAACGTCAAGTCGAACACCGCGTCCAACTACAAGCGCAAGGCCCATTTGGTCGTTGCGAAGCTGCCCGCCTAATTTCCCTTTCCAGCCATCCGGGTCTGGGCTAGGTTATGGCCATGACCTCACGACGCATTCTTGTCGTAGATGATGAGAAAAGCCTGTGTGATTACCTCGCGATCTTGCTGAGACGCGAGGGATACACGGTGGATGTGACCACCTCGGTGGAGGATGCTTTTGAGCGCCTCCCCAAAGTGCGCTACGATTTGGTGCTCTCCGATTTGATGATTGGAAAGCGCAGCGGTTTGGAAATTGTCCAAGCCCTCAACACCTCCCAGACTCCCGTGGTGCTGATGACCGCCTACGGGACCGTGGAAAAGGCGGTTGAAGCGCTGCGTCTGGGTGCTTGTGATTTCATTCTCAAGCCGTTCCAGAATGAAGTGATGCTCCAAGCCTTGCGCAAGGCCCTCGAAGAGCCACGCCGAGAAGATTCCCTGTCCGCCGAGTCAAAAACGGCTGCTGGCTCCGGTTCGGCCGAACGGCTCCTCCAAGATTTGGTCGGTGCCTCGGTGTCCATCCAGAACTTGCGGACCTTGATCAGCAAGGTGGCGCTTTCGGAAAGCACCGTGCTGATCACCGGCGAGTCGGGAACCGGCAAAGAAGTGGTGGCGCGCTCGCTGCACCGGTTGTCGGTGCGATCGGCTCGGCCCTTCCTTCCCATCCATTGCGCGGCCCTGTCCGAAGGGCTTTTGGAAAGTGAATTGTTCGGCCATGTCAAAGGTTCTTTCACTGGAGCCACGGGCGATACCGTGGGGCTTTTTGTGGCCGCCAAAGGCGGGACGGTGCTTTTGGATGAAGTGGGAGAAATCCCTCTTTCCACCCAAGTCAAGCTGTTGCGCGTCCTACAAGAGCGTGAAGTCACCCCGGTCGGTGGCACCCAAGCCATCCCCATCGACGTGCGGATTTTGGCCGCCACCAATGCCGATTTGGAAACTCTGGTCGCCAAAGGCCGCTTTCGGGAAGACCTTTTTTACCGCCTGAACGTGATCCGGGTTCGGACGCCTTCGCTGCGCGACCGGGTCCAGGACATTCCCCTCCTTTCCCAAGCCCTGTTGGTCAAAATTTGCCGAAGGCTCGGACGCCCCGCTGCTACGATCACCGCCTCGGCGGCACATTGCCTGGCCCAACACCGTTGGCCAGGCAACATTCGCGAACTGGAAAATGTGCTGGAACGATCTTTGGTCTTGTGCCCCGAGGCTGTTTTGGAAGAAGCCGACATCGCCATGGGCTCTGTTTCGGACGCTTGGGGAGAGGGGTTCGGCGAGCCTGCTTTTGGGGCGAAAATGCCACCCCCGCTGGAAGAGATGCAGAAGGCCTATATTTATTGGATACTCACAAGGACCCAGTGGCACATTCCGCAGGCTTCTGCGATCCTGGGAATCGAGCCTGATCGACTCCATCGGATGATCCAACACTATGGTATCAAAGAAGTTGCGGCTTTCCCGACTTGACCTGACAAAGGTCGGGGGATTGATTCTGGCCCTCGCCGCGGCCAGTGTTTCCTCGACGTTGCCACGGACCCCGTTGCAAGCAGGATTCCAGGAGGCTCAGGAGAAGTTCAAGGCCTTTCGTGTCCAGGCTCCCGACCTGGCCGCGATCTTGACGGGGAAACCCGTCCAAGCCGACCGCATCCAGGCGGAATTCTACGCACTCTCGGTCTCCGACAAAGCCGGTGTGGCGTTTGGCAACGCTGCCTTAGGGCTTTGGAATGAAAAATTGCGCCCAGGTTCGGGAGACCCCTGGATTCGCGAATCCTCCCGATTGTCGGAAACCGACCTCGGGGTGCAGTGGCTTTTGGTCCTGGAGCAGTTGCAAAACGGAACCAAAAGCTCCTTCCAGCTCCAATGCCAAGGCTTGGAAGCCTCGATGCTGTCCCAGGGATGGATGCGTTTGCCCGAAGCGGCTTCTTGGCTGTTGACCAGTGCTGGCGAAGCCGCCTCGGCCCAACAGACCGCGAAGGCCGAAGTCGCTCGCGCCATGGCCTCGCGTCTCGATCCCGTTTCACCCGTGCCCGAATGGGCCCAGACCAAAGCCTCGGCGCTCAACTTCGACCTAGGTGGCACCTACGCCCATGGCTTGGAGGTTTACAACCGGATTTTGGCCTATTCGGCGAACCAACAAATTTTGGCATTCAACCTTTTGCGCCTTTTACGGTACACCTTGGCGTTGACGTGTCTTTTGCTGCTGCTCACTTGGGTGATCCGGTATTGGCCCTACATCGTCCATGAATTGGCCGAAAGGCTTCCCCGCGATTCCAGCCTCCAGCTGCGCTATAGTCTTTTGGCGCTGATCCCCGTGGCCTTGATGGTGGCGGGATTGGGCTTGGTTAGCCTTTGCTTTTTGGCTGCCGTGGTGGTTTGGAGGAAGGCGACCAAATTGGAACGGACCCTGATCTCCTTCATCGTCTTGTTTGTGGGAGTCCAACCTTACCTGACGGGTCTGGAATCGACGATCTCCAGCCATTTCGACCAGGCGGGGACAGAATCTGTCTACCAGCGTGTGGTTCAGGAGGGGTGGTCGGACGATCTTCAAGACCGCGTCGAGAAAAGTTTGGGGCGCGCCACCTCCGACGAGCGCGCCTTGCTCACGCTCTCGAAGGCCATCCTGCTGCGCAAGCAGGGCAATTACCTACAGGCCTTGGACGTGGTGCGCGAAGCTCACAGGCTAAATCCTTCCGACTCCAGAATTTCCACCAGTCTTGGAAATCAACTCTTTTTGATCGGCCAATACGACACCGCGACCAAAATCTACCAGACGGTCCAAGCGGGCGACTGGTCGAACGGGCCGCTTTTGTTCAATCTGGGGCAATCCATCACCTGGCGAGGTCGCACCGACAGCATGACCAATCTGATCGCCAATGCTTCGGCGATCGCCCGGTACCGGATCGATGTGGTCGCCCGGCAGAACTCGAATGCCTTCCAAATCCTTCCGCCCAACCGGTTGGTGATGGACCCCGAAATGTCCCCGGCTCAGATGTGGACCGCCATTTACGAGAACTTTCTCGCTCATCGTTGGACCGTCGATCGTTGGGACCTGCAAACCGGACTGATCGATCTTCCTCCCCAGGTCATCTTTCCCTTTTCCCTAGCCTTGTGGGGCTTCCTGCTTTGGTGGGGGTCGCGCCAAGCGCGTCGCAAAACCCTTTTCGAATGCCGAACTTGCGGCAGAGTCATGTGCCGGGTTTGCCGCAAGGGCATCCATTGCGGCAACTGTTTCCGGCGCCTTTCGGGGATCGAGGAAGTCGAACTGCGCAACCAATTGCTGGACCGAATTTTGAGAGAAAGCGATGGCCGTCGCAAGTTGATGCGATTGACCATGGACCTCGCCTTACCGGGCACGGGTCGATTGATGACCAAGCCCTCTTTTGGAGCCTTCTGCCAGATCTTTTTGCTGGGAGTTTGCTTGGCCTACAGCCTGAATCTTCCCAACTTCCTCTCTCTTTACCCAGTTTCGGAAACCTTGGTTGGACAGGAATTGGCGATTGGAATTTTGGTGTTTCTGTACACCGTGGGTGGAATTCAACTGGTACGCGGACTGGGCAAGGAAGCCAGAACCGCCATGAAGGAGGCCTGAGATGGCGCAGGCCCTCAACGGACAGCTTCGCGATTTTTCCCTACCGGACGTTTTGCAGTTCATCTTGCAACAGCGCAAGAGCGGCCGCCTGACCCTCACGTTCCACCACCAAAAAGCCGAGGTCGGCATTTCCCGCGGCAACGTCAGCCATGTCGACATCGACGGCCGCAATGTGGAAACCGTCTTGCGCGACTGGCTGCTCTCCAGTGGACGAATGTCCCAAGAAGATTTGGCCGGGGTCGAGTCCGTTTCCCGGTCGATGGACCGAAGCATTTTGGAAACCTTGGTCGCCAAGAAGTTCATCTCGGCCGAGGAACGCGCCGAATGGATCCAAATCGTTGCCGAAGATTTGATCTGCGATTTGTTCCAATGGCAAGAAGGTGCCTACGAGTTCAACACCGACCTGCCAGCCAGTGCCATGCGCGGCGTGGGGATCAATCTGTCGACCGAGATGATCACCATGGAGGGCATGCGTCGATTGGACGAATGGCCTCGACTGCGCGATCGCCTAGGCTCGCCGGGAGTCCAAGTCTCGCTGGCGCAGGCACCCACCTCCTATGCCGATCTGGGTCCTGAGGCCTTGATCTTGCGCCAGTTGGAGCAGGCCTCGGCGCCGGTCACTTTGGATGATTTGGAGCATCGCGTCCCCTTTGGCAAGTTCCGGCTGTACGACACCATCGTCGCCTACGCCGACGAAGGCTATCTGACCCTTCGCCAAGACGGGAAAACTTTTGACTCCAAGCTTCCCTTGCGCACGGACGCGGAACCAAATAAGTCTTCCTCGACCGCCCTACTGTTGGCGATGGGCGCCGGGATGATGGTTTTGGCCCTGGTCGTGAACTGGATGATCTCGGCCGCGATCGGACATTTGGCGATGGTTCCGGAACGAGGTTTCATCGGAGCTGAAACCCGCTTCGAGGCGATCAAACTGCACAATGCCGTGCAACGGTTCCGATACCTTACCGGAGATTGGCCCAACAGTTTGGACAAGCTCCAATCGGGGACTTCCGTTACCCGAGGCGAACGAAACTCCTCGATGGGGGTGGAGTACGGGTATGGAAACTGGGGAACGGGCTACGAAATTTGGTTGCGCGAAAGGTCCTCGGAATCAAGGAAAGCCAACCCATGAGCCAAGACGTCCCACAACTTCCCCAATCGCTTGCCGACCTCATTGATTCTCGCCCCGATCTTCGCGAAATTTTGGCGACCAATTTCAATTTGGCCCACGCCATTTTGCTTTTGAAGCGATCGGAATTGGATGCGGTGGAAGCCGCTTTGGAATTGGCTGTCCGCCAGGCCAACAGCGAAGCCCTGATCTTGATCGAGTGCATCCGCATTGACATTTTGCGGTTAAGCGGCCAGGTCCAAACGGCCTTGCAGCGGGCGGAA
>CAIKAA010000456.1 GCA_903825275.1 uncultured Fibrobacterota bacterium
GAAGACGAGCGCACCAAGGGGCGATTGTTCCCTGATTTGATCGCCCAATTGGACGCGGACAATCCAGTGGCCCGCCGATGGGCGGCACGCGACCTGGCCGCCCATCCCCAAGCAGTTTCCGCACTCATCGCCCATCTGCCCAAGGAGCAGGACATTTCCGTGCGCGAGGTGATGCTCACCACCCTGGTTCGATTGCACGATCCAGCAGCCGTAAACGGTCTGATTTCCTTGTTGCGATCGGAGGACATCGCCCTTCGCAATGAAGCCGTCGAGGCATTGAAGGAATTTCCCGACGGCATGGCCGCGATCATCCAGGAACTGCTTGCCGACACGGATCCTGACGTGCGCATTTTTGGGGTAAACATCCTCGAATCGCTGCAGCATCCACATGTTGAAAGATGGTTGCTGGAAGTGTTGGCGACCGACCCCCATGTCAACGTCTGTTCCGCGGCAGTCGACGTGCTTGCCGAGGTTGGGACAGAACGGTGTCGAACCCCCTTGGCACAACTTGAGAAGCGCTTTCCCAAGGTCCCCTATCTCAAATTCGCCATCGATGTGGTTCTCCAAAGAATTGACCGGGCGTAGAGCCCCCCCCCCCATGCAAGAACTCACCATCAGTACTGCGGAATTCGACACGTTCCGCGAGTTCTTTTACCGCAAGACAGGGATCAGTTTCGAGTCGACCAAACGGTATTTTGTCGACAAGCGCTTGATCGAACGCATCGAAGCGACGGGAAACGAAGGCTTTCGCAGCTACTTCACCCAAATGCGTTTTCAAGCTTCGGGTGAGGAGCTCCAGCATCTGACCAATTTGATGACCGTCAACGAGACCTATTTCCTGCGCGAAGAATACCAGTTCCAGTGCCTGGTGAACTCGATCTTGCCGGAAATTGCCAAACAGAATAAGGACTCCAGACCCATCCGGATCTGGGCCATTCCTTCCTCTTCGGGAGAAGAACCGTATTCCATTGCGTTGTATTTGCTGGAATGCTGGGCGGGAATCCACAATTGGGACATCGAGATCATCGCCTCGGACATCGACACGGGCATCCTTCGCAAGGCACGCCACGGATTGTACTCGGCGCGCTCCATCCAGTACGTCCCCCCCAAATGGCGCGAGAAATACTTCACCAAAGTCGAGGACGAGTACCAGCTCTCGATCGACATCCGCCAGGCAGTGGAATTCACTCGCGTGAACCTCGCGGAACCCGACGACACAAGACCCTACCGGAATTTCGATGTCATTTTTTGCCGAAACCTGCTCATCTACTTCGACGACATCTCGCGCAAAGCTGCGGGAGAAACATTCTTCGATGCTTTGAATCCGGGTGGATTCATCTGTCTGGGCCATTCGGAATCGATGAGCCGCATTTCCTCCCTGTACCGGATCCGTCGCTTCCCCGACGCCATCGTGTACCAAAAGCCGTTGGAGCAAACATGAACCAAAACTCCACAATTGGAATGGGCGCACCGGAGGTCAGGTTGAAACGAATCCTGATCGTCGACGACGCGGCGACGGTGCGGATGTACCATCGCCAAATCCTTGAAAAGGCTGGCTACGCGGTGGAGGTGGCGATCAACGGAATCGAGGCGCTGGAAAAGGCCCTCCAGGAACCGTTCGACTTGTACATGGTCGATGTCAACATGCCGAAACTGGACGGGATGGGATTTTTGCGTCGCTTGCGAATGGAAGATATTCTCCAGTCGCCCGCCATTATGGTTTCCACCGAGGCCGAGTTCAACGATGCCTCGTCGGCCTTCGCCTCAGGCGCCAACGATTACTTGGTGAAGCCCGTCAAGCCACAGCAACTTCTCGCTCACGTCCGGTTGCTATTGGGCGAGGTTGACGCATGAATCCCCTATTGAAGGAGTTTTTAGCCGAAAGTCGCGATGCCCTGGAAAGCATTGGGATCATTCTGATGCGGATGGAAAAGACTCCCGACGATGCTCAACTTGTGGAGGAACTGTTCCGGATTGTGCACACCCTGAAGGGTTCAAGCGGGTTGTTCCAATTTCCCGAGATGACCCGCGTGCTGCACGCCGGCGAAGACCTGATGTCGGTTTTGCGCCAGCGCGAGATTTCCTTCACGCAACTCCTTGCCGACCAACTGTTGGACGCCATGGATTTTGTTGCCTTGCTTTGCGACGAGGTCGAATCCTGCGGACAGGTTGCCGCCACCCATTCGGAACAGTCGGTTTTGCTCGCCGAACGCCTTCGTTCTTGGATCGTCAAACCATTGACAGATTCCGCCACAAACACCGATCGCCCGACTGCCTCGGAATCGGTCTTTGCGCTCGATGACCTGGGCGAGGTCCACCCTTTGGACAGCGTCCCCGAAGCCATCCGGTCCCTCGCCGAAGGGCGCGCCAAAGAAGGGGTCCAACTCCATTGGGTTCGCTACGTACCCGATTCCGAATGTTTTTTCCACGGAGAAGACCCGCTTCACCTGGCCCGCCAGACTCCAGGCATTCTTTATGGACGCATTCTGGCTCGGGAACCCTGGCCCAACTTGGTTTCCCTGGATGCCTTTCGGTGCGTGTTGGAATACCAAATGCTGGTGGCCACCGACCTCTCCCTTTTGGTCGAGCATTTCCGGTACGTCACCGAGCAGGTCCGCGTGACCTCCTTCGATCCGTTTTTCCCATGTCGGCCTTCGAATGACCTTGGCATTTCAGAAATCCATGCCTGGCAGGTAAATCGGATTCCCCGGCATGAACAAAACGCGTTCTGCGCGATCCTTTCGGCGCAACGCAGGGCTTTGAGGGTCGAATCGGAACCGAAAGGTTGCGAAGGACGGCTTCGCGCCATCGCCCTGGTCTTGCAACATTGCGCCAAAGCCATCGGGGATGAGTCGGCGAAACCAAAGATTCAGCAGGCCCTCGATGCGGCCTTGGTCCTGCAATCCGGGAAGCCGTTGCTCGATCTGCTCCACGAATGGGTTGGTGACCAGGATTTGACCTCCGAGGAGTCGGAATCGTCCCCCGAAAGTTCGGTCTCACCGGCACCGGACGACAGCTCTGTTTCTGGAATTTTGGAACCTTTGCTCGACTCCCCGGATGATACCAAATCACCAGTTTTGTCAATTTCTGACACCCAGGTCGAGTCAACCATTTCCGGTCTTGATTCCAGCTTTCCTTCGGATCATCCGGAAGGAACGTTTTCTAAATCAACCCGAGAGGAAGGCCCCAAATTTGGTCGTCGCGCCGACGACCACCTGGTCTCCAAAACCCTGAAGGTGGACCAGGAAAAGATCGATCGATTGATGAACCTGATTGGCGAGATGGTGGTCGCGAAAAACGCGCTTCCCTATTTGGCCAAACGAGCCGAAGACCATTTTGGGGTTCGCGAACTCTCTCGCGAAATCAAGGCCCAGCACGCCTCGATCAACCGGATCGCCGAAGAGATGCAGGACGCCATCATGCAAGTGCGGATGATGCCCGTTTCGGTCGCCTTCCAAAGGTTTCCTCGATTGGTTCGCGACGTTTCCCGCCAGCTCGGAAAAAACGTGAACCTGATCTTGGAAGGCGAGGAAACGGAAGCCGACAAGAACATTGTCGAATCGCTGTCCGACCCGCTCATCCACATGGTTCGCAACAGCTTGGACCACGGATTCGAAACTCCCGAAATTCGCCGCGCTTTGGGCAAGCCTCCCACCGGAACGCTCACCATCCGCGCCTCGCAAGAGGCCGATCACGTCTTGATCGAAATCCAAGACGATGGCAAAGGGATTGACCCAAGCCTCGTGAAGCGCAAGGCCTTCGAGAAAGGGATCATCGACCAAGCCCAGCTTGAGCGGATCAGCGATCGCGAGGCGATCCATTTGGTTTTCGCTGCGGGCTTTTCCACCGCGGAAACCGTCTCGGATTTGTCGGGGCGCGGCGTGGGAATGGATGTGGTGCGCAACGCCGTGGAGAAGGTTCATGGAACACTTGCGCTGGAAAGCGTGGTGGGCAAAGGAACCTTGGTGCGCATCACGCTTCCGCTCTCCATGGCCGTGACCAAAGTCATGATCATCGAAACCGATGGCCAGATTTTTGGGATCCCCATGGATGTGGTTTGGGAAACGGTCCGCGTGGCGCGCGACGACATCCACCAGGTTCAGCACCAACAGGCGACCATTTTGCGCGGCAAGGTTTTGGCGCTGAAACCGCTCAATGGCTTTTTGAACCTCGACGCCCCGCCAAAGCCCAACCAAGACGACCAATTCGCCGTGCTCGTGGTACGCTCCGAGAACGGAAGCTTGGGATTGATCGTAGACAATTTCCGTGAAACTCTTGACGTGATCCAAAAACCTCTTGGTAGCGTTTTGACAGGTTTGAACAGCTATTCCGGATCGGCCCTGATGGGCAACGGAAGCGTCCTCATGATCCTCAACGTAAGGGAGATGTTCTGATGCCGATTGAATACGGTGATTCTACGGCCATTTTCCGAGAGATGGTGGGTGTCGACGAAGCCGAAGATCTTTTGCAATGGCTTCACAACAAAGCCCATCCCCGCATCGACCTTTCCGAGTGTACCCACATCCATCCCGCGAATTTGCAAGTCCTGATGGCGGCGGCGACAATGATTGTCGCATGGCCTCCTGATCCCACTTGGCGCCAGTGGCTCGAATCCGCTTTACCCAAAACCCGAGGAGATTTGTGATGGCCAAAAAGATTCTTTATGTCGACGACTCGTCGACCATGCAGGCTTGCATGAAAATGACCCTGGAGATGAACGGATACCAAGTGGACGTTGCCAAGGATGGCGCCGAA
>CAIKAA010000457.1 GCA_903825275.1 uncultured Fibrobacterota bacterium
CCCCCCTCGAATTCGCGGTCTCCTTCTACTCCCCCGAGGACCAACCCAAAGTCCTGCGCATGGTCCAAGCCGGGATGGACCACGGAACCGCTTGGGATTACGAGTTGCCCTTGACCACCGCCAAAGGCCGAAAGATTTGGGTTCGCGGGCAAGGAAGGGCAGTTTGGGTAGACCAAAGATTGGCAAAGCTTGTCGGTTCCTTCCAGGACATCACTGCGCGCAGGCAAAGTGAACGCTCCTTGGTGGAGAGCGAAGAAAAGTACCGTCTGACATTTCAGAACACCAGCGAGCTGATCTTCTGTCTGAACCTGGACGGCACCTACCGATTCGTGAACGAAGCCTATTGCCGCTACGCCAACCGAAACCCGGAAGAGCTGGTGGGCAAAACCCCTTGGGATATTTTTCCCCCAGACCAAACCGAACAGCGCAAAGCCTCGTTCCAGCGCGTGTTGACCACCGGCACCAAAGACGTTGCCCAATTCCAATTTCTCGCCTCAGATGGGTCGGCTCAAACCTTCGAGTCCACCTTGGACCCGCTGTTGGATCCCCACGGAATCTGCACCGGTGTGTTGGGCTTTTCTCGCGACGTCACCCACCGCTTCCAAGCCGAACAATTGGCTGAAGAACGCGATTTCGTTCTCCAGCAATTCATGGATTCTCTGGGGGTCATGCAGGGAGTGGTGGAAGTGCTAGGCCCCGAAGAGGTCCGCCACTTGACCGACAATCGAGTCGCTGCCGAGGTTCTGGGACTGACTCCCGAAGCCATGAAAAACAAGCTTGGATCGGAGTTGGGTCAATCCAAGGCGCTTCTGAAGCTTTGGGTGGACCATTATGGAGAATCCCTTCGACTCCACGCTCCCGTTCGATTTGAATACTCCAATACTCGAGACCAAAAAATCTCCTGGCACCTCGCCACTTTAAGCCCCTTGAAAAGCAGCCAGACTGGCCGCCACCAGTTCGCCTACACGATCCAAGACATCACCGAACGCAAAGAGATGGAAGCCTCGCTTCGCCAAAGCGAGGAGCACTACCGACAACTCTTCCAAAGCATGACCGAAATGTTCCAGGTCATCGAGTTGATCTACGACCAAGACGGAAAGGCCATCGATTACATCTACAGGCAAGTCAATCCGGCCTTTGAAAAGCTGGTGAACAAAACCAAGGATCAATTGGTGAACCATCGCGTGAAGGAGATCTTTGCGATCGTGGAAGACCGGTGGCTGGAAGCCTACAGTCGCGTGGCAACCACCGGGGTTCCGGAAAATTTCGTCGATTATGGCGCCGAGCTCGACAAACACTACGACACCAACATTTGGAAGGTGAACGACAAGGAAGTGGGAATCATTTTCACCGACATCACCGAGCGTAAAAAGGCCGAAGAAGCCCTACGCAACATCCAAAAGTTGGAATCCCTGGGGGTTTTGGCGGGAGGCATCGCCCATGATTTCAACAACCTCATGGGTGGCCTATTTGGCTACATCGAAATCGCCCGACTGGAATCACAGGACGAGGGGGTCCAAGAGACCCTCTCCAAAGCCATGAAATCGATGGAGAAAGCACGCGCGCTCACTTCCCAACTGTTGACCTTCGCCAAAGGCGGAGCACCTCTCCTAAAACCCCAACCGCTCGTACCCCTGATCCAAGAAGCCGTCCAATTTGCTCTGGGTGGAACCAACGTTTCCTGTCAGTTTGAGATTCCCTCGGACCTATGGACCTGCAACTTTGACAAGAACCAGATCTGGCAGGTCATCAGCAACCTCTTCAACAACGCCCAGCAGGCCATGCCTCTTGGCGGCACGGTGGAACTGATGGCGCAGAATTTGGTTTTGGCCAACCATTCCCACCCAACTCTTGCGGGAGGAAATTACGTCAAAATCTCCTTGATGGATTTTGGCATTGGCATTCCCAAGAATTTGATCCCCCACATCTTCGACCCCTTTTTCACCACCAAGTCCAAAGGCCATGGTTTGGGATTGACCACTTCCTTTTCCATTCTCCGTCGCCACGGTGGGGGGATAGAGGTGGAATCAGAACCAGGAAAAGGCTGTCGCTTCCATGTCTATTTACCCGCTACTCCCGAAACCATTCTTCCCCTTCCCCTGATCGATGCCCCGTTCCAAGGAAACGGCACCATCCTGATCATGGATGACGAAGAGATCATTCTGGAAACTCTCAGACGATTCCTTGAGTCGCTTGGTTTTCAGGTGATCTCCACCCGGCATGGTCGAGAGGCGATCGATCGTTATCGCTCTGAAACAAAGGCCGGAACCCCTATAGTTGGATTGATCTTCGACCTCACGGTTCAAGGAGGGATGGGAGGGAAGGAAGCCGTCGAGGAAATCAGAAACGAGGCCCCTAAAATACCCATCTTTGTCATGAGCGGATACTTCAACAATCCCGTGATGGAAGACCCGGGGCGTTTTGGGTTCACGGCAAGCCTGAGCAAACCGTTCCATAAGTTTGAGCTGGCGGAATTGCTGCGCCACCACTTGAAGGCGCGAAATTAGGCGGATAGGGCATTTTTCCAATCGGGAAATTTCCGTTAGGAAGAGATCGGAGCCTGACCGCTGGCCATCTTGCCTGGGTTCGGTATCGGCCCAAGGCCTTCGATCCCCAGGCGGGTGGCGTCGGTCGGGCCCAAGGGATCGGGGCCGCTTTCCCCCAATCTCCCGCGACAAACCACGACATTTTCTGACCAACCGGACAGAAAGTCGAATCGGATTGGATGAATTTTGGGTATCTTCAAAGAGAACCTTGGACAGAAACTGACTTAGGTTCGGTGCTCTTCAAATTTCCCAGCCGCACGAGATTCACCTGCTTAATGCCCAAAAGGGCACAGGCCCGACGAACCTGTCCCGGTAGTGCATCCAAAAATGGACAGGAAGGAAAGGAAAACATGGAACTTGAACCTGATCTCGCCAAGCGCTTCATCCAGTATTTATTAGAACACAACTATCCCCAAGAAAGCATTGCAACCGAGTTCAGAATTGACGATTATCATCGGGTTGATGTCGCCGTAATCGACCCAAAGTACAAGAGCCCCATTCAGATTTTTGAATTCATCAGGCGAAAGTATGAAAACCAATTAGGCATCGAACTAGCACAGCTTCGAAAATATCGCAAAATTTTAAACAATGGAGACATTCCCGCATACTTAGTGCTTCCGAAAGAATCGACTCCATTTTTTGAAATCATCTCCATCGATGAAAATTTGACTGGCACCCACAAAAACACCAAAATTCATCATGGACTCACACTCAATTATGGATTCCAAAAAGCCGCTCGATCTTCCGAAACCCTGAATAAAATCAAGAAAAATAAGCGTTCCGCAGTGAATAAATTCCAGTGGGCTTGCTGGACCTTGGCGCTATTATTATCAATCCTTTTTGGAGTCGTAAAGATTAAACCGCTGACGATTGAAGCAAATGATCTGGCGCTGATTGGCGGGATAGCCGGACTCATCGTCATTCCCTTCTCAAACAGGATAAAAATCCTAGGAATTGAATTTGAACGCGAACACAAAGCGCATCAGAAAATGGAGCCCAAGGAGGGAGAATAACCCCGTTCCATCGGGATCGTCAACCTAGCCTTTTAGATCTTGGGGCTGGATCCCGGTGGTCTCGGTGATCACTTCCCACGGAATATTTTTCGCCAAGAGGTTACGGGCGATTTCAAGTTTGCCCTCGGCTTTGCCCTCAGCTTTGCCCATGGCAACACCTTCTGCCCGAGCATCCTCTTCGCGTTCGCGAATATATACCACCAGATCCCGGTATTCTTTGAGGCTTTGTTCGTAGCTAGGTAGCTCGTCTTTGGTCAGGGCACTTTCACGCAACGTTTCAAGTCCTTGCTCAAAAACCGGCTCGCGCAGGATCTCTGGGAGCACCGAAAAGGTTTCCAGGTGTTTGAGGAAATAGCACCATTTGTCGAAATGGGAAGCCAATTCGTCTTCGCGCTTCTTAAAGGCCGGCATCTGGAGAAAGCGAAAATGAAGTTTATCCGAAAATGCTTTGCCGTCTTGGTCGCGAAGCTGCACTTCGCGCAGGAACTTGGCCTTTTCTTCGCTTTCGTCGTAAAGAAAATCCAAAATCGCCACAAAGTAAACTGGCTCTAGCTTGAAGCTCCAATCGCCTCGTTCTGCTTGGTTCTTGATGGGGAACGTCGCATAGAACAGGGCGCGATCCTTAAAAAACTGGAATTTGGCCTTCTGCATTTCCACAATGAAATGCTCACCGGTTTCGGAAACACAGCGGAGATCGAAAATCGCCCGACGCTCGGAGGTGGACGTTGGAAGTCCTTCGTTGGAGCGAAACACCAGGTCGGCGATCCTGTGTTGGGGAAGAACGAGGCAATTCAAGAAATCGATCAGCAGCGATTTGTTGGCGATCGTACCAAATAATCGCTTGAATCCAAAGTCCGTGTACGGATTGATGTAGCGTGGTCGCATGGACAATGCTCCTGAATAGAAGGTGACCCGGCTCTAGGTAATCTACCACCTCGGTCCGACGAAAAGAACACCGAGGAATCTATCCTTGAGCACAAGCAGGCCTGACCCAAGCGTCACCGCCGTGGACCAGAGTGGATTCACCGAAATCCTTCCTGCCGATTTCAGCGGATTTGCAGAATCCGCAAGACTTGTCCGTTTTTACTCTCACCAACCATCCGTCCATTGATCCCCACCCGCGAACGCATCGAGGCCCATTGACTTTGGCTGATTTTTCGGCCTTGCAAATCAAACACCAACGCATTGGGACTATTCAGATCTATCCAAGCCGAAGCCTTTTGAATCCCTTCTTGGGGGCGATTTCCAATGGCGGTGGTGGGCTGGATTATTTTGAACCGAATGGAATCGATTTTGGCCTTTAACTTCCCGGTTTCTTGGTTGAAGTCCGCCATGCGAACGCTCCAAAACACATTCATCCATCCGTTGGGCAAACTATCCACAAAAAATTCGCCCACCATCCCCAATGGACTGGCAAAGTGATCCAATTGCCGGATCGCCGTAACCGGTTTGTTCGTGGTCAAATGGGCGGTGTAGTACAGGTCATATTGATCATAAGCTCCCGACCAATACGCTCGCGGTTCCACCCCCGGACTGGAAGGGTAATAGATGGAGCCGCCTTTCCAACCCCATTCGGTCATCAAGGATTGGTTGATTGGTTCCGAGTAGAGGGTGTCCGACATCAAAATGGTCATGGTATCTGAATGAACCGTAAACCCGGCAGGCTTCACAGTTGGGAGCCGGGGAACATCGATTTGCAAGGCAGGATCTCCCGCAAGCATAATGTTGTAACGCGCCTCGGCAATATTCACGTCGCCGGGATTATTTAACCAATTCAACGAAAGTTCTGTGGTCCCCGTTTTAAAGGCTTCACCAATGGAGGCTCCCTCCAGAAGTCGATTGGCAACCGCTGTTCTGACTTGAGTCCCAATCGTGGTGGCATTTCGGGGAGCACCCACGAAGGCCACCGCGCCTAATTTGAAAAGCTGTTTGGTGTTGTTGGCAACATCCAGGTCAATTCCCGAAACCGCACACCCTCCCGAGATCATCACCAAAGGTGCCAGGATATTTTTCGAATAGGCCCCCAAGGAACCTCCAAGGATCTGCCAATTCGAGTGGGCATCGTGCAACAAAATACTGGTTTCAAACGACGTCAGATCGGTGATGATTTGATCGGCATAATTTTTAGTTTCTATAAAACCATAATTTTTATACAGGTGCGAGGCATCGACACTTTTCCAGGATCCCGTTTCGATGATTTCATGGTTCCAATTCCCATCCAGCAGGTCGCGATAGGTGGACACCCGGGATGCATAGATGCTGGCATCGTAAATATTATAGGTTACAATGCGGCCAATCGCGATATCGGGAAATGAATCCGAGTCGATATTCGAATAGGGGAAATCGGTTGCTTTGGCATCCACTTTTGAGACGAGGTTGTCGGGTGCGTAACAAGTTGGGATCGCACTTGCCGAACCAACCAAGGCCAAATATTGCGGGGTGGCTTGGATGGAGGTATACAGACTCTGCAATTCACGGATCGCATTGGTCGCCGTGGTGGTGTTTTGCAAGGGAACCACCATTCCCTTTCGTCGAGCAGCCATCATGGGCGCAATCAGGGATTGTTTTGGACCATCGTTGATCGCCAAATCGGTGGGATTTGTCACGGCAAAATAATTGCAGTCAAGTTTCTGGACTTTTAAATAATTGTAGACCTCCGCCGGGGACGAAAGCGTGGTGGTTTTTACCGTAAATGTTTTGGCCAAAGCGCCGATATAGACCACTTCTTTGACAGACAATTTTGCGACGATTGAATTAACTTGAGCAGCCGAGGTAAAATATATCAAAGGCACCTTCAAGTAGGCCGCCAAGGCGGATCCTTGGAGGGCATCCGAATAGCTATTTTCGGTGACCGCCACGATTTTTTCGGCGCTTTGCCAAAAGCGAAGCGCAAGGGTATCCGAAAGTGCAATTCCCGACGTGGCAGTGATTGTTGTGGAAGTTAGGGAATGAGGAACGGTTGCCGCAAAATTGATGGTGTAAGCTTGGTCGGGTTTGTAGCGCGACAAATAATTTTGCAGATAAATATTGGTGTCCAAATCCTTTTCGGAAGCCAGGGCTAGAATCGAAGGCGTTCCGTGATTGACCAACGTTGCCACGGGAATCAGACTCAAGAAATCAAAATCGGTCGGGCTCTGGTTGACCGAATTGACTTTGGAAAGAAAAACCACGCGTCCAGAATCCAATAAAGATTTCGCAAAAACCCCGTGGGGAGTAAAACAATACGCAAAGGCCAACAATATTTTAATTAGAACTCCATTCCCATCGATTCTTTTCAAAAATCTTTTCAGCATGAAATATTCCCCCGTAGGCCACTAGAATAGGGAAATGAGCCGGTTTTCGCACGGCTTTTCGTTTGGACGCCCTTCAAATTCCCGCCCAGGAGCGCAGGCACACTCCCGACCGGACGTGCTGGGCGTCGCCGAGGTGGATTCCGGCTTTGCTTCTGGCGATCGCCCCCCCACTCAGACCTCGAAGTGGGTCCCCTCATTCTTTGCAAATCTGCTTTTAGAAAGCAGAAATGCAAAGTTAGCCCTTGGCGGGGCCCCTGTTTTCCTGGGCCGAACGGCCGCTTCATTTTCGGAGCCTAGCGGCTCCGGGGATGCTCTGGGGGTTACCCACCCCCAGACCCCGGGTGCCTCACCCCATTCCCCTCTCCGACAAGCGGAGAGGGGCGACTTGCGAGGCCCCTTGGAGAACCTCGCGTGCCAGGGCTTGCGCCCTTGGATCCCAAACGCGAGTGGACGTGGGGAAGGATGTGGAGGATCCCATTGTCAGCGGACACGTCAAAGTGATTCGGTCGCGGACACTTGAAAGTGATCCACCCGGCGGTCATTGGGAAAGTTAGCCCTCTGTTGTTTCGATCCTCTTTTTTCGGTCCATTCTGTAGGATTTGCCC
>CAIKAA010000458.1 GCA_903825275.1 uncultured Fibrobacterota bacterium
GGAGATTCATGTCTTCAAGGATTGGATCTTCGGTCTACAAATCGGCTTGCATCAATGGGATAACGGATGTTTCACCTTCCTGTGGGGGGGGCATTCTGCGGGAGGGGACAGATGGGCTTGATATGCCTTCTATTTCGCCTTGCCGATTTTTCGGACCCAAAGTGCCCTAGTGGCTTTCGGAGCCTACCGGCTCCGGTGGATTCTGTGGGGATTACACAAACCCCATAGCCGGGGGCCTCACTCCATTCCTCTCTCCGAGAGGCGGAGAGGGGCGACTTGTCTGCGGAGAGGGGTGCCGACGCATGTCGGCGGGGTGAGGGAGAGCGGCGGACGTGGGAAGGTTAGGGGAAATTCCACCGTCGGCGCGCCCGCCTGCTTGGGCTGGCACCCAAGACGGCGGGGATGTGGCCACGTCGCTTGTTGATGAAAAGGTACGCTGTGGCCTTGGGCAGGGAACCACTGTTGCCAAGGCAACCTCATCGCCGTATGGCACCTACGGCTTTGCTTCCATTTCCAGGCGAACTCGGTGGAAGCACTCTTGCAATTGCGGGAGGGCGGTTCGGATTGCTTCCACCTGCTTGGCGAGGGCGAGCGTTTCCAATTCTGCCACGCACGAGCGGAGTTCTTCGGCGGCGATGGTCGAGGCCACTCCTTTCATGCCATGGAGCTTGTACTTCAATCCATTCAAATCTTCCAAGGCGCAACATTCTTCCAAATTCGCAATCTGCCGGGGGAAATTTTCCTGGAAACCCGACATCACCGACTGGGCCAATTCCACATCGCCCATGGCCCGATGGATCAAGGTGGCTCGGTCAAAGACCGACAGGGTTGTGTGGGAAAATCCGCTGGAATTTTCGGAGGTTTCCTGGTCCGCGGATGGCTTCCATTGTTTGCCGTCTCCGATCCATTTGCCCAGCACATACACCAAGGCGTCAGGAGTGAGGGGTTTGGACAAATAGTCGTTCATTCCGGCCTCCAGACAGGCCTCGCGGTCTCCGATTTGCACGTTTGCGGTGAGGGCGATGACAGGAACCATGGGGTTCAGCGTGGGAGCCGCTTTGGAACGGATCCGTCGCACCACCTCCAACCCATCCAGATGGGGCATTTGCACGTCCAACAAAACCAGATCGAACGCCTTATTCACCAACAATTCCAAGGTTTGAAGGCCATCATTGGCGGTCTCTACCTCGATGCCCATTTTCGCCAACATCGCCTGCGCCACTTGCAAATTGACCGGGTTGTCGTCGGCGAGCAGGACCCGCACTCCAGACCTTTGGAAGACCCGCCAGCGTTCCTTGGCCGAATGGCGAGTCACGATGGACGTCTTTGGCGCATTGTCGAGCAAGGCCGCCACCACGTTGAACAGATCTTGGTCGCGGACCGGCTTGGGCAAAAACCCGTCGAACCCGGCTTCTCCGGACCGGAGCGCGTCTCCCCGCACCGAGACCGAGGTGATCAAGACAAAACGGGTTGCCGAAAATCGCGCATCCTTGGCGACGATTCGCCCAAACTGCTCCATGCTGATTTCGGAATGCTGCAAATCGGCAAGGACAATCCGGTACGGGTCGTTTTCTGTCACCGCTTTCTGAAGCTCGCTCATGGCTTCAAGGGCCGATTTGCTTTCGTAAACCCGCATCCCCCACGATGCCAAACGCTCCTGCAATATTTCCCGGCCGCGCTCGTTTTCCGAAACCACAAGGACCCGGCAATCCTGCAAGATGTTCAAAGAGGGAAAGGGCGAAGGACCCGATTGGCCTTGGCATTTCAAGCACACCGTAAACCAAAACTCCGACCCGATCCCTTCGCGACTTTCCACACCAAGGGTTCCGCCCATCATTTCCACCAAATTCTTGGAAATGGCCAAACCCAAACCCGCCCCTCCAAACCGACGGGTGCTCGATCCATCGGCTTGGGAAAACCCTCCGAACAACCGATCCCGATTCTCTTCGGGCATTCCCATTCCCGTGTCGCGCACCAAAAAGCGCAAACCAATCCGATCCTCTTCCAGAGATTCCTTCACGACCCGGATTTCGATCTCCCCTTTTGAGGTGAACTTGACCGCGTTCCCGGCAAGGTTTGCCAAAATCTGTCGCAGGCGTCCGGGATCTCCCTGGAGCAGGACGGGAATGTCATGGGCCACGCTGCAATGGAATTCAATGCCTTTTTCCTGGGATTGAAGACTCGTCACCCTTGCCACGTCATCCATCATGGCGGCCAAGTCGAAATCCAAGATTTCCAGTTGGAGCTTGCCGCTTTCCATCTTGGAAAAGTCGAGGACATCGTTGATCAGGGTCAACAACGCCTCCCCGCTGGAGTGGACCGTTTGGGCGAAGTGGAGCTGCTCGTAATCCAACGAAGTTTGCAGCAACAGGTTCGTCATCCCGATCACCCCATTCAGCGGCGTACGGATTTCATGGCTCATGTTGGCCAAGAAATCCCCTTTGGCCCGGTTCGCGCACTCGGCCTCCCGTTGGGCGGCATCGGCCTGAGCCTTGGCCTTCTCCAGTTCCTCGACGGTTTTGCGCAAGGCCTCCTGCGACCTTTGAAGGTCTGTGATGTCGACAAATATTGTCATCAGGTGAATGTCGCGATCGAAGGGGATCGGGATCGTCGACAAGATCCCGGTGCGGAGTTCTCCATCGCTGCGCCGTACTTGAATCTGGAGTCGTGAAATCGTACCGACTTGAATTCCACTCCTGATGGCTTCCAGAATGGGTTCCCGATCGAACTCGATGCCAAGTTCCCAAGGCGTTTTCCCGATCACCTCTTCGGAGGATTGGCCCACCAAGGCCAAAAAAGCCTCGTTGGTTTCGATGAATTCATGGCTGGGCAAGCGGCCGACCGTCACGGGGAAGGGGATCGCCGCAATGATGGTCTTGAGCCGATCGCGTTCGTGCCCCAACTGGGTGCGGTTTTCCACCATGCGGGTCACGTCCCGAAACGAGGTCACCACCGCGTGGACTTCGGATTTCGCTCCGTAGAAAAAGGATTTGGCGTTGATGGAAACCCAGATGCGAGATTTTTTAAGGGGATGATCCACACCCAAGATCACGTCTGATTGGGCCAATCCAGAATGGAGGCAGACCATCGAAGGATGATCTTTTCCCTGGACTTCGGATCCATCTTCCCGAATCGCCTTCCACCCAGGGTCCATCAGCCTGTACACGGACATCTGGTCCCGACCGATCCCCAGAATTTCCTGCGCCGCCCCATTGCTGTACAGAATTTGTCCGTCCCAATCTTGGACGACAATTCCTTCGGACAGGCCTTCCAAAATGGTCTGGTGCAGGGGGTCGGTTCCGAACAACTGGCCTTGTTCCCAACCCCTCTCGAGGGCCATCGCTTCCAACTCGGAAAGGCGTTTGCGCAATCCAGCCAATTCGTCTTCGGTCCTGGCTTTTTTTCTGGAAGCGGCCATCGGCGGGGATTGTACCACTTTGGCCATCCATAAGGCACGTGCGAGCTAGATCCCCACGACCTCGATCCCGGGTGCTCGGTATTCTAGGAGCCGTCGATCAGCCGTAGCGACCGGTATCTGTGCCACCATGGCTGTGGCCAAAATCCCGCGATCGAAGGGGTCGGCATGGTGGGGAGGAAGCTGGGTCGCGAGGATGGCCTCGCGTGACCCAAAGTCCAATTCCCGAATCTGGAAGTGGCCCAGAATCTCTGTCCACCAATCCCCAATGGGCAACGGAAGCTGGAGCTTGCCATTGGATGTTTTGATCCCGATTTCCCAGGCAGTCAAGGAACTCACGCACCACGGCCCTTGATGAAGCGCCTTTGCCAAACTTGGGGGCAACTCGTTGCGGGCCAACCAAAGCAAGGTGCAGGTGTCCAGAAGGATCATACCGGATCGTCGTCCGAGACCGGGAAACCGTCGATCAGGGTGGGGATGGTTGGATCTTCGCAGAGCTTGGGGCGAAGCCGTTCCGGAGCGTCCCAAATGGGAGCCCAGCTCACCGGTTGGAGCGGGGCCAAGCGCACAATTGGTTTTCCATGGCGAGTGATGAGGATTTCCTGGCCGGTTTGACTCACTTCTTCGACCAATGCGGAAAGCCGAGCCTTGGCATCGTATAGAGTCGTTTGAAGCATTGACCTAATCTAGTCTGACCTAGTCTGATTCGCAAACAGGCCGGGGTGCAAACCCCCGGAAAAATGGATCTTTGGCACCCTTGCCTGTGCTATTTTTGGACCCATCGTTTTCCTCCCTGACCTCTCGTTACCCGGCTTTTCCCGCCGTTGAAAGGACCTCCCGGCTGATGCTTTCCCTCCTCTTGGTACTCTCTAGATTCTTGAGTGCGGCCCCAACCTCTGATTCTACCGCGACGCTGGTGGATACTGGCAAAGTGGTTTCCGCACCGTTTTCCCAAGTCCACCGTCCTGTCAGACAACCAGACTCCTTGCTGCCGATGGTTTTGGATTCGACGAAACTTGAGCTACGCGATTCCGTCGATCTAGGGCTATTTGCTGGCTTTCGGATCCAAGATTCCTGGTATAGATTGCGCGCCGGAATGGGGGATAAATCCGACAGTGGTTTCTTAACCAGCTTGGGAGTTGCTTACCAGGACAAGATCGAAAATCAAAATCAAGACTCAACCCATCACCGTCGATCCGAAACCTTGGGGTATCAGTTGAGGCTCCAGGGAGAAAAGTATTTCCAAGCCCTTCCTCGCCTTGCCTTCTATCTGGGCATTGGTGTTGCTTACGATTGGTTAATAGTTAAAAACAGTTCCATAGACACAGTCACCAACCTTGTCCAGACTAATCACTACCCCTATACGGCTCAGGTTCATGAGATAAAATCGTCTAGCTTCACCCAACGGGCCCATGCCCTCGAAGGCGTGTTCGGGATTGGCTTGCGCGTGCGCACCATTTGCGGATTAGCGGTGGTTGGCGGCGTCGAGTTTGGGCCCGAGTGGACCAGCACCGAGACCACCAACACAGATACCACTTTGAATGTCTCCGGATCCGAGTTCAGCTTCCGCAATCCCAGCTGGAGCCTGGGCTTCGATCTGGGGTTTTAGAGCCTATCCGTAAATAGCGATTCGCCCTGCGATCGGCTGCAAAGCCGCTGGTCTGCTTCAGGCTCGTTCACCGTAGTTCGGTTCACTACGCCTCGCTCGCCTTCATTGACCAGCAACTTTTCGCTCGATCTCGGAA
>CAIKAA010000459.1 GCA_903825275.1 uncultured Fibrobacterota bacterium
CCAGCATTCCTGCATAGGCTCGGGTTAAAACCCTCGCAGGGCCCCTAAGCAAGGCTGCGAAACTGTGGCCCAAGGATCATGCGAGGACTTTAGTCCGAGCGGGGCTCCCAAGCAATGCAGAGCCGCTGTGTCCCAAGGATCATGCGAGGGTTTTAAACCGAGCTGCGGGTATCCAGCGTTCCTGGATGGGCTCGGGTTAAAACCCTCGCAGGGCCCCTAAGCAAGGCTGCGAAACTGTGGCCCAAGGATCATGCGAGGACTTTAGTCCGAGCGGGGCTCCCAAGCAATGCTGCACCGCTATGTCCCAAGGATTATGCGACCGCTACGTGTTTACAAATCGGCGGGGCACCCGCAGGGTGCCAAGGCAACAGCGTTCCTTACTTCCTTTCCCTGACTCCCAACCTCTTCACGCTCTCTAGCCTTTGCCCGTCGATGGTGTTGATCTCGATCTTCCACAGGTACACGCCGGTCGGCACTGCTGTTCCATTGGCGGCGCGCAAATTCCAGGTCACCGGAAGCACCCAGCGGCCATCGCCAAACGAAGCCAATCTTCCCAATTCGAAACCGGCCACGATGCGGTCCATCGCGATCACGGGTGTGCCCAGTTGGTCAAATATTGTCACCGCGATTTCGCCGGCGGCGGGCAAGAGCAGATTCACCGTCAAGGTTTGCGGATCATCGATCGCGCCGCCCGTTGCAAGCTCGCCTCTCGCGGCCCCAACGGCTTGCATCCCAAACACCTTCTCCACCCCCACTCCCAGCTCGCGGCTGCGCGCTACAGTCGCGCGACGCGCAACGATGCCGGTGCTGGTTTTGGTCTCGACTTGGAAGGTGTCATAAATAGTCGTCGAACCATCGGTGGCACTCACCACCAGTTGGGTGATGCCCACTCCGCCGACTCCCGAAAGATCCAGCTGATTGGCCGTCACGCTGGCCTGGGTGCCCGTGCCCGTGGCGGTGACGCTGTAGGTCAGCGGCCCTTCAAAATCGGCAAAGACAGTGTCCAAGCCAAGATGGATTGGCGCAAACCCAGCTAGGTACGACTGATCGGGAAGGGTCGACACCACGAACGGCGGGTTGTTCACCAACAGCGGATGGGCTAGGAATCCGTTTTGGATTTGGGCGGCGCTATCGCCGGTCACCGGAGTCAGGGTGCTTTGGCCCACCACGCTCTTGAGCCCCGGATCGACCGAAAGTACTCCGCCGATTTGTTGCCAAGCCACCATGCCATCGGATTGGGCCAAGCTTGCGGCGGCGAGGAGAGCGAAAAGAGGCAGGTCAGATTTTGTCATTGCAGATCTCCAAGGAGGCGCAAAGGCCACTCCACACAGAGGGGGACAAGGTGGAGGGTGGCTAGTCTTTTACGCAGCGGAGGGCCAGCGAAAGATCAATGCTTGTAGCGTCATAGCTCAAGGCGGTACCGACACTGATCATCCCAGGTGCCCGTACAAGATTTGGACTTGCCTGAGTGGCGGTGGTGGACCACCAACCCGCAGTGCCACCTGCAGCATGAGAAACGCCATCAAACCACCCACCTGGCAATGCGCGAAACCCAACGATATCGGTACCAGTACCACCTGACCAACCAATCGAAGATTTTATGGATGTTGCAGAAGTTGAATAGCTCAAGGTGGTGTCCGATAGTTTCGTCCATTCGGCAGCACTTGGCACATGCCAACCCGACAGACAAAGTCCCTTCACTCCGCTCGGGCTAGCTGAGCTAGAAAATCCTCCGGCCATAACTTCTTTCCAGTTATACAATCGTCCATACTTTGAACAAGAGTCAAGGCTTCCATTGTAACAAACACCAACCGATAGATTCATTCCACCGTAGTTCAAATTCTGCGCCATCCAGGTCTGAGATCCTATCACCACGGTCCGGTATAACTGTCCATCGCGAGAATCGGTCAAGGTGCCGTAGGTTATGGCGCTGTTCCATGGGATAGATGGATTCAACCAGGAAGACAAGCTTGAAACCAACTGCCCTTGGATCGCCAACGCCACCCTCAAATTCGCTAGGCTGTCTCGCAAACTTTTAATCGAATCAGAGACGTTTTTTGTTAGCGCAACAGTCAGTACTACAGAATCGGCTTTCGTCTTGGCGCGAACCGAAGCGAGGCTGTCGCCCAACCCCACCACCGCCTTGGCGCTATCGGCCCAATGCGCGGCGCGTGCGCTATCCGCCTTCCCCGCCGCCTTCGCCCATGGAGTCGTGCCCAGCAGCGCGCGTCCGCCCTCGGCCCCGCCTGCAAAGCTCACGCCCAGGTACAGAGGCGAACCATTGAACAAGGAATCGGGAAGGACCGTCAAAGTCCCCAGTGAGGCGCTGAACAGCCCCTTGTGGGTCGCGACCGTTTGGTTCTCGACCCACAACGCCGAGACTGCGGTGGCCGAAGGGTAGAGGGCAAAAACGACTCCGTAGGTGGCGTCGACCTTGGGATTGCCTTTGGCATCGGTCGCCAAGCCTTGATAGGGCACGGTTGCCGCCTGCAACGCGGCGCTTGCCACGAGTACATTCACGCACCAGGGAAGGATCTTGTTCATGACACCGTTTTCGGAGAGAGGGACGCAGGAGGGTACCGTAAGAAGGAAGTACCCGAAACCCACCCCGTCAAGGGGTGGGTTCAAAGGAGCGTTTCTTATAGAAGATTTTGGGCAAGTACAGACTAGCTGTCAGTGAATTAGGCAAACGCCGTTCTCTCCGCAGATCCGGAGAATAAGGTCCGAATGCAATCCTCTAATCAATGATACAACGCAACGAGCTCGCCATAAACGTAGCCGGGTTCATAGGTGATATAGCATTTGATGAGAAATTCAACATCATTTGATAGACATTTGTACCTGTTCCAGATGGAGTGCTGGTCCACCAATACCCCTTCGTAGTAGAGTAATAAAAGTTTATGGTTGAGGAGTTATAGGTTCCCCCGGGCAAGGCGGCAAATCCATAAGAATCATAATTGTTGATGGTGGCAAGAGAATAGACGGCCCATCCCGTTACAGATTTCAACAC
>CAIKAA010000460.1 GCA_903825275.1 uncultured Fibrobacterota bacterium
CGCACCCCGTTGGAGCGGCTCAAGCAAGCCGCCGACCTCCACAGCAACCGACTCTCCCAAGCCTTGGTGCTTGCCGATCTCACCGATCCCCAACGCCGCGAGCGGATGGATGCCTTGAGGGAATCGTACCGCCAAAAGCGCGATGGGTTTGCGATTCATTTGAAACGCAATTTCCCCAAAGCTCGATGGGAGCTGCCGCCCAGCGGTCTGTTCTTTTGGGCCGAGCTCGCGCCGGGAAAAGACCTGCGACCATTTTCCAACTTGGCGATGGAGGCAGGTGTCGCGTTTCTTCCTGGGGAACATTGCTACCCTCAAAATCCCGATTTGGGATGGGCGCGTTTGAATTTCAGCCATGCCGCACCTGAAATGGCCGAGGAGGGTTTGCGTCGTCTTGCCAAGGTGCTGTCCGAGTGAGTTTGAATATCGATGCCCAACAAGTCCTAGGTGACGAGGATCGAATCCTCGGGCTTGATCGCAAAGTTCTAATTTTCCGTTCTTCCACGAGTAGCCGTGCATCCACGGCCACACCCATCCGGAAAGCTGTTCATGTTTCTTAGCGCCGCACTTTTGTCCGCAACATTTTTTGACAGCCTGCCTCCCGTTTCTCTCCCCCGCCCGCAGAGCGTTTTCTCCTCGATGGAATTTGCGTTCAAGCTTAATGCCGGCCCAAACCTTGGTCTTCGCGAAGATGGAGATGGCGGACTCGAGGATTACCCGGTTTTTGGATTCGAAGCCGGAACTGGATTTGTGGCGTATTCCGAAGCCAATCGTTTTTTCCTGGCATTGGATGCCGCTTACACGTCGAAGGTCGGAGAAACAGAAATCCAAATGGTTCGCGGTGGAATCCTGGGGGGGCCGAGTTTTTCCTTGGGTGACGACCGCAGTTTCCGCATCGGAGCGGGTATCGGAATCTCCAGCGCCATCTCGGGAGGGAGTTCGGGCTCCTCCTTCACCATCTTTTCGATGCTCGGGTATTTCTTCCCCTTGGACGATTACAAAGCCGGCGTTTCCTTCCATTACGCCTACAACATTTCCCCGCTCACGATCAGCGAAAAGACCCTCGAGACGCAAACTCCTGGCCTCTCCTCGCCGACGAGAGTCACCTACGTCAACACCATGAACCTCCACGATTTTGGCATCAAAGTCGAATGGCAGGTCCCATTTGGACCCACCCCTCCTCGACCGAAAAAAAAATTGGCCATCGACGAGGTGTTTACCAAGCCCGCCGACTCCCTTCCTTCAAAGCCACCCTCGGAATGACGGGTGCGTCCTCAAGCCTGAAGTCGAATGTGTGTTGTCCATCACAGGCTCGGGGTCCGAGGACGATCCAGTCTTGATTTAGGGACGAGCTTTTGGGATTTTTGGGGAGACCACGATCACGCTTTCTTTCCAGGAATTTTCCCATGAGCCGGTCCCCCTTTTTTGGATTCCTTGCCAGCCTTTTCTTGCTCGCCGTTCAACCAGCCCGAGCCTTCACTCTATGGGGATCTAGCCCAGACACCAGCTTGCCGCTGACGGCGTTGATCGGATTCAAGGAGTATTC
>CAIKAA010000461.1 GCA_903825275.1 uncultured Fibrobacterota bacterium
ATTCCGCTAATGGCCAACCCCGACCACCGGGTCCCAATCACATGGATGTTCCCGGCAACACAAGAATCATCAGTGCATTCAAACACGCCAGATCCACTTTCTTCGTCCCAGGCAGGAACTGACGGGTACCAATCCTTGTAATGACCAGCATTAGGCTTGTAACTCAAATATCCCCAAGTATGCCTATCTGTCACAGCAGCCTCCCCACCTCACTCGACCCTCATTTCTTTGACGATAAACATCCCCGCACCCGAAATAGTCGATCGCGAATCGATGCGACTTCCATCCATACGCAGAATCGTAGCCCCATTCGCGATGGTCAACCGGATCTGATTTGGCGACATCCATCTCAGTTGGATCACCTGCCGATTCAAGTTGCCCCGTCTCGCAACACCCGATGTTGTCCACGGATAATTGGGGGGCAAATTCAGCGTGTCGTAAAAGGAGCGACTCGGTCCAACGACTCGGATCAATCCTTGCATCGAGGTAAACCACGCATCGCCATGCGGATCCAGAGCAGGAAAATTTTCAACAAGTGGCACCCCCCACGGCGAACCGCCGCCATCCGCCCCCCCAAAAATCCAACTGGATCCGTTCGGACGAGCCCAGGGCACAAAATCGACCCATACCCGACCGGATGGGTCGATGGCCAGATGCTTTGCCTGACGACCCGAAGGAATATTCGTGGAGCGGCGAGTCACCCCGTCCCAGCGATACAGGTTTCCTTGCGAGATATACCAAGCCATTCCCCACTGGTCATAGACCAAATCATCCACACTCACAGAATCTGTCAGCCACGAAAAGACGCTCAAGGAATCTGAATCAGACAACCGCGGCACCTTCCGAGCATCGCTAAACTGGCGTGCCATCCAGAATCCATCGGGATGACGCGCCATGCTTGATGGATAGAAGCTAGGGATGGTATCCGTAAGTTTTGAAAATCCCGAACCGCTCCAAACAAGCGATTCGTACAAGTAACCACCGCAAGCACGACCCGTTGCCAGAGGGAGGTTCATCGTCGTTCGTACACCATCAAGCTCCCAACATGGCAGATCCTGGATCGAGGAGCCATCAAACAGGATGAGGCGACGAACAGGCAGGTAAAAGTTGGACAACCTCCGGCCATCCTTGAGATAGTATGGATTTCCACCGAGCTCGGGCCGACGATTCCAGTGTTTCCCATCAAAATACGCGTCACCGTTCCAAACCACACCATTGGCGTCCCATGCAAGGCGATCGGGATTGAGAGGCAACGTGTCGGGGAACGGAATCCGACGCAGCACATCTCCGCCAACACTGGGGCGAACTTGGATCGCTCCGGTACTCACCTCGAAAATCCAAACCCTTCCCAATGAATCTAGGGCCATCGGCCCGTATCCCGTCACCCCCGCCGAAAGATCTTGCAAGCCCCCTTGTGGCGTCCAGTGCTTTAAACCACCCGTCTCCGAACCAATCCAGACGCCCTCTTGCCCATCGAGCTGCAACCGGCTCCCGCTTCGAAACACCGCGATCGAATCAAATTGACCCGTCGAATCGAGACGTCGCAACGTCCCCGAAATTCCCACAATGAACGCCATCCCCTGACGGGCAGCCACATCCCAGATATAATCCGAGATTCCCGCATAGGAAAAACACCGTTTTTGGATCGCCGAATCCTGTCGGACCAAGCACGACGCGTCGTCGTACCAAACAGATTCCCCATCGTCTTGGAGTCGAAACATCCGGCCGGTAAAAGGGGTCATTCCCGAGATCCAGCTACCGGTCCATAAGGAATCCAACCGCCCTTTTTTCCATAGATGATCGTCCGAGGTCAGCCACCTCGTTCCATTGCTGGTGATTCCAAACCCGATAGGGAATTCAAAATGCTGGCAACCCGCTCCTGTGTCTAGGCTGAAGAGTCCCGAAGGCTCGCGCCGTGCCACCCACGCGACAGATCGATGTTGTTCGTAACTCAACACTCCGACTTCCAACTCACCATTTGGGGTAAAGCCTATCCCAAAAGTGCGCCAGGCGGGCAATCCTTCGGCGATCCCCAGCCAACCCTGTTGGCCCGAAGTTGTATCGACCCAACGCAAACCGGCATTGGTCGACATCCAAAGGGTATCGCCATGAAACAGAAGTGTGTTCGTCCCATGATCGTATCGGAACAGTTGAAGCGGTGCTTTGACGGAATCTGACGAAACAAGATAGGAACACAGAACCATCATACTTGCAGATATCATGGGGCCACTCCCAAGTTCAAGACCAACACTGGTTTTCCAAGAGCGAAAAGGGCCACCACAGTCACACCGTGATGCGCATGGGGAGCCAAATTCCATTCACGAGCCACACCACTTTTCTGGAGCAGTTCCCCGTGCAAATTTCTCCATTCCATTCGAGCGTCATATTCGGATCGGATAATCCAATGCCCCCTCTCCAAACGAGCACTCCCCCATTTGGGCGTGACCTGCTGCGAAACAATGCCTGTCGTGCCATGAACCTCGCCAATGACCGCAACAAGGACTCTCGCTGTAATTGTGTCAATACCACTAAATGTATATTCGCTTTGAAGATCGCCTCTCACAATTGCCCGACCGTTAAGACAGTTATTGTCTGGGCAATCCAATAAACCTGATCCGCTTTCACCGGGCCAAGCATGCTGATTGATGTCCCATCCCCAACCATAGTTTTTCCCATCGTTATGACTCCACCAATGAAACAGCGTATCTGATCTGGATACGGTATCGCAGACTTCCCCGGGTCGCGGATAAAACACGCATGATGCATTATGTGGGTAGGAAAGGATGTGAAAATACCGGCCGACATCGGCCAACCCCAACGGACCCAGCTGGGCCCAACCGAGTTCCGTTCCAAGATCTGTTTCCAATTCACTCAACGACCAATCATCGTTATCGGTGGTCATGGGGTCGAACGCCGATTTTGGAAGCCAACTCTTGATGATCCGTGTTGGCTTGATCCCCGGCAGATCTTTGCCGTCGACAATCCCCGGTCGAACAAATAGCGAGTCGGCCCAGCCTGGATCTTGGATCTCGTCACTCCAATGGATCACATGGCGAGCCGTCAGAATCTGTCTCGGTCCAACCAAGATCCCCGATCCAAGGTGGTAAAGATTTCCATCGGCAGACAATTGATCGATCCGAACGGCCAATCGCGCTGGCCAGGAAGTCGGGTCTCCTGCGGGCGCCAAAGGGAACCGAACGCCTTGGGTGGTGATCGGCAAAGCTTTGATGCCACCACGAGTGCCTACCGACGCCATCCGGGTCGTGTCTTCTGCAGAGCCCTTGACCACTGATTCAGAGAGAGTACCGGCCAGATGATCTCGCAATACCAACGGAAGCGAAACATCTTTTCCTTGGGACGGGGTACCAATCGACCAAACGATCGCAAGCACCGAAAGGAGAATGGAGCGGCCGTTCATTTCAGCGATGTCGAATTGACGTTGCAGGAATTTCACACTCAAAATGGTACATCTTTTTCTCCTCAAAAAAAGCGCCCGTTTATCCATTGGAAAAACGGGCGCAGATCAAACAAAGTCAGCGATTGATTATGGCGCAAGCCACCAAGTGAGTCGCTCGGGTCTTACTGAAGTGCTCTTCACTTTCAAATACAGGTTCTTCCCTAGTCCAGGATCTGTGAACGGAACAATCTGTGAATACCCAGACAGATTTGTAGCAGTTCCTCCCACAATTTCGACCGATGTTCCCGTCAAGGAAACACCGTTATCGCTATTGGCTTGGAATTGAATGGTCTTCCATGGCCATTCGCGCAACATCCGTGTTGTAGGAATGACAAAGCAATTCGATCCGGCGGACAAGGAGAAGGTTGTGTTCGAATTGATGCCACCCAAGTCGCGAGCATTCGATTCGGTGCAAGCACCAGTTGGTGATTGGACAACAATTGGCTTGGTGACCGTCGTCATGCCGCCCTTGCCGTCAGAAACGACAAGTGAGAGTGTGTAGTTGCCTACAATCGAAATCACGGGCGCAAATGTCCAATCCGAACCCTGCAAGGTTTGGGTTGGGGAAACGACAATGGACCCAGCAAAAGTCATGGTATTTCCATCAGGATCATAGGCATTGGCCGTCCAGCTCGATGCTGCACCTGCAACCAGAAGACTCGATCCCTGAATCGATACCACTGGTGCGGAGTTGGTTGGGGCAGTACCAGGCGCATCCAGATCGGGATTTCCACTCAACAGTTTGTTGTTCGCG
>CAIKAA010000462.1 GCA_903825275.1 uncultured Fibrobacterota bacterium
ATCTCGGACAATTCCCGTCCGGCCAGGTACTTGAGTCCGTCCAGGTCATCGCCGGTGTCGGGAACCACCACCGAGCAGGTCGGATCGGTTTCGATCAAGAAGGTCTCGAACGCATTGCGCTGGCCTTCCTGAATCCATTGGCCCATGGAATGCAGGTCGGTCGTGAACTCACAGCCTGCAGGGAAAATGCCGGTGCGGCCCTTGCCTTCGGACTCGCCATTGAGCTGCTTCCACCATTCCACGAGGTAATGGAACGCCGGCTCAAAAATGGACAGGATTTCGATCGCCTTGCCCTGGCGATACAAGGCCACGCGCGTGGCCGCATAGCGCAAGCAGTCGTTGGTCAACACGTCATCGGATGCGCCGTATTTGTCGTAGGCTTCTTGGGCGCCAGCGAGCAAGACGTCGATGTCGTGACCCGCTGCGGCAATGGGAAGCAGCCCCACGGCCGAAAGCACCGAAAAACGCCCACCCACATCGTCGGGGATCGTAAACGTCTCGTAGCCTTCCTCGTCGGCGAGTTTGCGCAAGGCGCCCTTCTTGGCGTCGGTGGTCGCATAAATGCGCTTCTTGGCTTCTTCCTTGCCGTAGCGCTCTTCCATGTAGGCCTTGAGCAGTCGGAAGGCGATGGCGGGCTCGGTGGTCGTGCCCGACTTGGAAATCACGTTGATGGAAACTTCCACATCTTCCAGGCTGTCGATCAACAATTCGGCATCGCGGGCCGAAATGTGGTGGCCCGCAAAATCAATCGCCACCCCGTTTTCGGACGCTTCTTCGAAAGGAAGGGCTTCGAGCACGGCCCGAGCCCCCAAGTAGGAGCCGCCGATGCCAACGGTAACGAGCACCTCGGAATTGTCTTGGATCCGCTTGGCAGCATCCTTGATGCGAGCGATCTCCGAAGCAGACACGACTTTGGATGGATCGAGCCATCCAATGAAGTCGTTGCCCGGTCCTTTTTTGGACCGAAGCAGTTCGTGGGCGGCAGCAACCTGAGGTTGCAGAGCGGAAAGTACCGCATCATTCACCCAAGGGGCTAGATTTTTCGTTTCATAGCGGATCATGGAAAGGCTCCTGTTTGAAAAGGATCGACGACAAAGTTAGCTCCGACAACGCAGGAGCCCCTGTCTTGCCACACGCTTGTGCACCCAGCGCATGGAGTTTGGAATTTCCCAACACCCCAGCATTTCGGATTCCCCTGTGCGGGTTGTTGGTGGGCAGGTCCACCCAGTGCGACATGGTCCTTGAAGATCCAGAGGCTTCGCGGCGCCATGCCCAGTTCTTGATCCTCGATTCCAAACCCTGGGTCGTTGATTTGGCCAGCACCAACGGAATCCTCGTCAACTCCCACATCGTTCGCCGCGAACGATTGTCCGAAGGCGCCATTGTCCTCGTCGGCGAGACCCGAATTTTGGTTCGATTGGCCCACAAAGAAGACCTATTTCTGCCGGCACCCCTGTTTGAAGCTTGGCATGGATCGGAAAGCGGTTCGGCCCACACCAAGACCGAGCGGCTTCGTCGCCTGGCTGGTGCGGAAACTTGCGCCTGGGTCGAGGGGTCCCATCCCGTCTTCCATTGGCCCGAAAACGGCTGCTGGGAAGATTTGGGTCCGACCCGCAAACCGTTGCTTCAGGATGTGATCGGATAAATCCGAGCTAAAATCTGCTCGGACAATTCGACCGCCAGCAGCTGCGGTTCGAGATCGAGTCGGGCATCAAAATGCCCGTTGCAGGAATGGTGAAACATCTGATGCTCGCGTTCCAAAGGATCGCTCCAGGTGATGGGAAGGGATCGATGGTCGGTTGACGAACGCAAAACCAGTGTTCGGTCCAAGAAATTTGCCTCCAACACTCCCTCTGTTCCCGTCACCGATATCACTCGACGTCGCACAGGGAGCCAATCGGCTTGGACCCGGGCTTTGCCTGTCGACCACCCAAGCTCGGCCATGACGGAAATTGTCTCCCCATTTTGGGTTGCAGACTTGATCGGAACTTGGGGATTTAGGCCAAGAGACTCTCCGACCAACCGCTGCACGAGGTCCAAGTCATGGATCGCCAAATCTTGGACCACGCCACCGGTGAACATCCGAGGTGGAGTTGGCCCTTGGCGAAGGGCTTCCACGCGATGAATGGTTCCCACCAAGCCCAAGTGCCTTTGCAAGGCCGTAAACACCGGATGGAACCGCTCCGAGTGTCCGCCAAACAAGACCAGTCCACGACGATCAAATTCTCGCGCTAACTGTCGAGCCTTGAAAACGGTTGGGCAGATCGGTTTTTCGAGAAGAACATGACAACCGAATTCGCTGCAGGTCCGTGTGGCAGCTTCATGTTCTTCCGGAGGAACGGCCACAATCGCGGCCTGGGGTCGAACGCGATCCAGAAACGAAGCTAGATCATCGGAAAATGGAGTGCCCTCAAGCCCTGGAAAGGCGCCAACGTGGTGATCCACCACACCGACCAACTTCCACAGGGAACTTTTGGATAGAGCCATTAGGTGATGACGCCCCATCCTCCCCGCCCCCACCAGCACAAGGCTGGCCTTTTCCGGGGATGACTGGCTTGTGGTGGACAAAAATCGGATACTTGGACGAACCTCATCCAGGAGCCCGGCATGGCCACCACCGAGAAGCATTTGAACACGTTCGCCCGCAAGCCCGTGCGCAACTTCATCTTCCACCCCAAGTCCCAGTGGCCCCAGATTTTTCGCAACATGCTCTTGGCCGCCTTCACCGCCATCGGCACGGGGATCGCGATTCTCTACTTGTACCACCGGGAATTCGGGGAATCGTCCATCTATGTGATGGATCGCAGCTCGGCCCTGTACCCGCTCGACCGTCGCGGTCTCCTGGATCTGCTCTTGCCCGCCGTGGCCGCCACCACCTTGATGGGCATGCTGTTGGGCTGGCTGATGGCCTTCGGGGCTTCCCGCCGGATCGCGCTGCCCATCTTCAAGGTTTCCCTGTGGGCGCGCCGGATTTCGGAAGGTGATTTGCATGTTCGGATGGGGTTTCGCAAGCCGGACAACCTGGATGAGTTGGCGGACGCCTGCAACTCGGCATTGGACAATGTTCGCAGCGGATTTGTCGAAATCCAAACACTTGCTGCCGATGAAAAAATCCCCAAGGAGGTGCGAAACCGCCTTGGGGATATCCTGTCGCGTTACCGCTTGTGAAGGTGCTTAGCGCAGCTTCTTCTTGTGGCGATTCAACCGCTTGCGCTTCTTGCGCTTGTGGGTTGCGATCTTCCTGCGCTTGCGCTTGCGTCCACAGGGCATATTCGGTTCCTGCTCATAGGTTAGAGTGAAAAAAGTGGCGAGGGGGAAAGAGAGTCATTCCCCTCGATCCTGGCAAGGGCTCACGCATCATCAGCCAGATTAGAGCTCAAAAACATATCGCTTGGAGCACCAGGATTCGACAGGGTTTCCCTGTGATTTCGCCGGATTCCAACGGGATTTGCGCAGCGCTTGAGCCACGGCTGAGTCAAAATCCTGGTGACGAGCGGGTCGCTCAAACCACAATGCCTTCATCGTCGAATCCACGCCGACCAAAACCTGCACCCCTACCGTATCTCCAACCCCTTGCTCAATAGCCCATTCAGGGTAAGTTGGAACGTCTTCCCTCAAAAGGGTCGCGGGCTCAAAGTCCTCTCGGACAACGGGCGAAATCGTCCGATCCATGCACCCGAAGGACCCGACCCCCACCAATACGGCGCACACCACTTTCTGTCTTCCATTCATCTATCCCAACTCAACAGGTCGCGAAGGATCGCTGCACCACTCGCTCCAGGAACCGGCGTAGAGGGAACCTCCCGACAAGCCGGCCAATTCCATTGCCAATAGATTGTGGCAAGCCGTCACGCCAGACCCGCACTGGGCCACGATCTTGGCCACCGGCATCGCCCCGAAAAGAGTCAGGAATTCGTGGCGTAAAAGATCCGAGGACTTGAACCGCCCGTCGGCCTCCAAATTCTCTTTGAAAAATCGATTGATCGCGCCAGGGATTCGCCCCCCCACCGGATCAATCGTCTCGTTTTCACCTCGGAACCGATCTGGGGAGCGCGCATCGACCACCAATTTTTGACGTGTTTCAAGGTTGGACAGAATTTGATCCACCTCGACCCGGGCCACCAAAGGCGTGCGCATTTCCAGAGTCCCCCGTTGCGGAACATGGGGAAGGGTTCTCTCCATCGGAAACACCCCGTTTGTCCAGGCTTGGAATCCCCCGTCCAAAACCGCGACAGCTTCAAACCCGATCCAACGCATCATCCACCAAAATCGTGCCGCGAAAGCGCCACCGCTGGCGTCGTAAACCACCACCTGAGAATTCGGACTCACGCCAAAATCAGCCACCCGCTGGGCAAATTCATGGGGCAACGGCAACGGATGCCGCCCATTGGTGCCCGTCTTTTCTCCGGAAAGATCGTTGTCCAGATGAAGGAAAAACGCCCCCGGCAAATGTTCGGCAAAATAGGCCAGCTCACCTGCGGCGAGATTTCCCAAATCATGGCGAACATCGAACACGATCCAGTCCGGATCGCCAATGTGCTCGGAAAGCGTGACCACGTCGAGAATTGTCGTGTAGGCCATATTGTGGAATGTAAGTAAACCATCCCCCACCCTCGCGCTCTTTGCTCTTGGTGTCCCGGATCCACTCCAGAGCTAGAACCCATCCTTGGTCTCCATCGCGGCAAACCAAGGACGGTCGCCTATTCCCCTGCATCACATATGGGCCCCCCCCCCGATCATCACCCAGGGATCATTTATCCCTCCGTCGCCGCGGGAGAGCCATCTCCCCGCATTCTGAACGTGGAGTGAGATTGTCTCCTAGGCGGATTTTTGGACGGAAAATAGGCGCAAGGGAGGGGGGGGGAGGTCTCCCCCTCGCTTCGGCACCCGGCAGGCTTGCCGTTTCAAGCAACAAAACGGCAAGCCTGCCGGGTGCCTGCGCTACCCCCTCACCGG
>CAIKAA010000463.1 GCA_903825275.1 uncultured Fibrobacterota bacterium
CCCCCGACCCCATCGATGTGGCGCAGGTCGAAGCCTACAAGCGCGATACCTTAGGCCAATTCCCGCAATACCAAGTCAAGACAGCCGTGTGCTACACGGTGGGGAATCTCGGCTTCAAATGGTTCGATTTGCCTTCCGAAATCCCCACGATTCCTTAACATTCCGTCGATTCTGGGAATGGTTCGACCGGTGGTTGCCTCGTTGCGAAATGGTCAACTGCTTGGAAGAAAATTCGAAGGTAAGCTCCACCAGCCGCAAGGGGAATGGGAGCCATGCTACTGCTGTTGCATCTGCTGCTGGCTCATCCTGCGGAAATTGCCTTGGGAGTTTCCTTCCAGCGGCGCCACGTCCACCGACACCCGGACCACCTGGCCGCCGCCCCCCAATAGCAACCCCTTGAGCGGTGTGACGTCGCCGAAATCACGCCCTACGGCCACCGTCACATGGCGTTCGGAAGGAGACACGTCGTTGGTCGGGTCCAAATCGATCCAGCCCCAATCGGGACACCAGAATTGGACCCAAGCATGGGACGCGTCGGCTCCCACCAATCGCGGTTTTCCCGGAGGAGGGCGGGTTTCCAGGTAACCCGAAACGTAACGAGCCGGCAATCCCAACGACCGCAAACAACCGATCATGGCGTGGGAAAAATCTTGGCAAACTCCGTGTTTGCACGAAAAGACTTCGGCCAGCGGGGTCGCCACCGAAGTGGCTTTGGGGTCGTACTCGAATTCCTCGTGGATGCGGTGCATCAAGTCGAAGGCGGCCTCGGCGATGGACCGGGAGGGGATGAAACTTTTCAGGGCATACTCACGAGCCTGGGCAAGCGCCGGAACGAAGGGCGACGGGTGACGGAATTGGGAGGCGATCGCCACCGCTCCTCGGGGACGCGGACGCATCGAAGCGGCCACCTCTTCCCAAACCTGGGTCTCGACAAGAATTGGCAGATGGGCAGGTTTGACTTCGACGGTGCTTTCCGCGACGATCCGGAATTCCTTGTGGGCTTCCTGGACCAAAAGGAAGTGGGCCAAATTGCCCCAACCATCCACTCGTTCGGAAATCACCGCCGGCTCGGGGGCGACCGTTAGCTGAAAGAAGGAAACCGATTGACGGAATCCGTCAATCGGATGGAGGTGGGCAAGGTTGTGGGAAAGCTGGACCGGGTCGTCGTAGCTGTAAATGGTCTCGTGGCGGATTTTGTAGATCACGCGTTGCCTCGCGAAAGTTGGCGCGTGGTTTCGGCGTGAGAAAGCCAAGCCCGCGTCAAGCAATCGGAGATGGTCGGCAGGTCGCGCCGCAATCGAACCAGCAGCTCGCCCAACCGGGTGCGCTCCACTCCAGAGGGATCCCTGGCCAAAGAGGGAAAGTCGATCAAGCGAAGGTCGGTCACCGCTTGCAAAACCAAGGCCTGTTCCAAACGGGGGAAGGGGCTCTCTTGCAATTTGGGCAAGGCGTCCAAGTGGCGCCCGAGGGCTTGCAATTGGAACAAGAGGGAGCGGGGATTGCCGTCGTCGTTCAAGATCAAATCCACCGCTTGGGCGAATTGGAGTTCGGTCAGATAGCGACTGCGGTAGGTGATGGAACTGTCAAACACTTCCAACAGGGCTTCCAAACCCAGATGACCGTCGTTGGACGCCTCTTGGACGATCCCGAGCATGTCGAGCGTGAATTGGGCGCGTTCCAAGCGGCGCCCTAAATCCAAAAATCTCCAGCCAAAACCGCGCGTGGTGTTTTCCTTGGAATTTCCTGCCAGCGCCGAGAGGTGCAAAAGCAACGTGTCCAACAAACTGAGCACATCGCCCACCGAAGAAGATCCCTGTCGTCTTCCCGGTGCAAAATCGCGACCCAAGTGGTGCAGGATTCGCCAGGTGTCGTTGGAAATGCGATCGCGCACCTGGAAACCCGCCTGGTGCAAGGCCGCCAGGGTTTGTTGCAATCCCATGCCCTTGTCGGCCAAAAAGATCGAAGCGATCACTTCATGCTCGGCACCTTCAATCCCGAATCGTCCCGAAGGCGGATTCGCCGCCAGCATTCCAATGTTGCGCATGGCGGTGAGCAAGACGCCCAGTTCGCCCCCGTCGGCTAGCGACAATTCGCCGGAAAGTCGACCCAAGGCGGCGCGGGAAATGCGCGCGATTCCTTCGGCCCGTTCGGCGTAGCGGCCCAACCAAAACAAGTTGTCGGCCACTCGCGAGGGCAAATCGATTCCCGACCGCCGGAACACTTCCGAATGTTTGGCCGACGGCAACAACGACACATCGGCGATGGGGTGGGGGCTCATCACCCACAAATCTTTCGATCCACCTCCCGATTGGATCGCAAGGTTGGCCCGACCCGGCTCGTTGGAAATCCGCGCCATGCCCCCCGGCAACACTTCAAATCCATTTTCCGACCGGCACGCGAACATCCGCAACGCCATGCCCCGGGGCCGGAAATGAGTCCCCGACCATTCGACGGTGCCCGACATGGGAACCAGGCTTTGTCCCGACCAATTTTCCGGTTCGCGCCGAATTCGGTCCGACAGAATTTGTCTCCCCTGGTCGCCCAACCGATCGCAAAAGACCGGCTCGGCACGCATGGAGGGAAAGGCCGGTTTGGCAACCAAGGTTTCGAGACAACCCAATACCTTTTGGAGTCCCTCCGGTTCCCCGCACCAGGTAGAGGGCACCGAAGGCAACAGCAACTCTTCCTTCAATAAAAAACGGCAAAGGTCGGGAAGGTACGCCATCAACGCCGAGCATTCCACCACGCCCGAACCCAAGGAATTCGCCACCGCCACGTTCCCGGCGCGTACTGCTTGGACCAAACCGGGAATGCCCAAATTCGAATCGCCCCGCAGTTCCAACGGATCGCAAAAGTCGTCGTCCATCCTCCGCACAATCACGTCGACCGGCTGCAATCCGCCCAGGGTTTTCAAGAAGACCCGTTCATCGCGCACCGCGAGATCGCCGCCTTCCGCCAGGGTGAATCCAAGATACCGCGAGAGGTAGGCGTGCTCGAAATAGGTTTCGCTAAATGGACCTGGGGTCAGCAAGACAATGTGGGGATGGTCGCGACCCCCCATCGCCTGGAGGGAGCGGCGCATCCGCATGAAGTAGGGAGCCAATCGGAGGACCCTGGCGGCGCGATAGGCTTCGGGAAAGGCACGCGACAAGACGATGCGGTTTTCCAAAACGTAGCCCGCCCCAGCCGGAGCTTGGGTCCGATCGGCCAGCACCACCCAGCCTCCATCGGCATCCCGCGCCAGCTCGCACGCATACAAGTGCAGCCAGTGGCCCCCGCGCGGGCAAACGCCCTGGAGCGGGCGCAAGTAGCCAGGGTTGGCAAAAACGAGTCCGGCGGGCAACACCCCCTCGACGAGAGTGGCTTGAGAGCCGTAGATGTCTTCGAGCAACGCATCCAGCAATCGAGCGCGCTGGGAAATTCCGTCGGACAGAATCTGCCATTCTTCTTCTTCCATCACCTGGGGGATGGCGTCCAACTGCCAGGGTCGATCGGCCCCGCGCGGGTCGGCATACACGTTGTACGAGACTCCGTTGTCGCGCAAGATTCGCTTGGCATCTTCCCAACGCTGGGAAAGTTCCACGGCCGTTAGGGGACCCATGGCTTGGAAGTAACGCTCCCAGACCGGGCGAACGGTCTGTTCGTCGCGGTGGATTTCGTCCCAAGCGCCGCCCAAAGGGCGGGTGGAAGCGATCCATTCGGCAATGGTTCGAGATCGAGACGCGTTATCCATGTTCAATCACCAAATGTGCATCCAAACCATCTCAGATCCAGCGCAAATCAAGGGTCATGGGAGATTCTGGTTGGACCGGCGCCTCGCGAGGCACAAATGCTCCCGGTGTGTGGCCCCAGGGCTGGAATCGTTCAAACCGTCGGGCCTCGGCGGTGTTGGCGTTCACGGGAAGGTCGTCGTAGGCGCGACCCCCGGGATGAAGCACATGGTAAGTCACGCCTTTCACGGCGCGAAGCGCCCACTCGTCATACAAATCAAACACAAGCGGGCTTTGGATTCCCACCGTAGGATGAAGCGCCGAGGGAGGATTCCAGGCCTTGTAGCGCACAGCCCCCACGAATTCCCCTTCCCTTCCGGTTTCCACCATCGGTATGCGCGCTCCGTTGCACAACAGACTGTGGCGGCCCGGCGAGGCATTTTTCATCTTGACCTGCAGCCGTTCGACCGAACTGTCCACGTACCGCGACGATCCCTTCTCTTCGCCCAGCACATGCCACGGCTCCAGGGCGTGACGGATTTCGACATCGGTTCCATCTTGCACAAATCCCCCTTGGCGCGGGAACCGGAACTCCAGGTGCGGGACGAGCCAATCTTCCTCGAATCCAATCCCGTGTTCGCGCAGCTCGCCGCAGACTTCGGCGATGTCCTGCTGCAAAAAGTGCGGCAGCATCCAACGGTCATGGAGGATGTTGTTCCAGCGCGGCGGCGGTGCGGTCCAGGGCTTGTCCCAAAAACGCGCCACCAGGGAGCGGATCAAAAGCTGCTGGACCAAACTCATGCGCTCGTGGGGCGGCATTTCAAACGCCCGCAGTTCCATAAGCCCCAAACGTCCGGTCGCCGAATCGGGGCTGTAGAGCTTGTCGATGCAAAATTCCGAGCGATGGGTGTTGCCGGTGGAATCGATCAAAAGATTGCGCATCACCCGATCAATCATCCAATACGGCACACCCCCACCTGACGGGATTTGCTGGAAGGCCAAGGCAAGTTCGTGGACCGAATCCATCCGGGCTTCGTCCAGGCGCGGCGCTTGGCTAGTCGGCCCGATGAACAACCCCGAGAAGGCGTAGGAGAGAGAAGGATGGGAAAGCCAGTAACCGACCAGACTCTTGAGAAGATCGGGGCGCCGCAAGAACGGGCTGTCTTCGGGGACCGCTCCGCCAAGGGTGATGTGGTTTCCTCCCCCGGTCCCCGCAAGCCTTCCGTCGATCAGGAATTTCTCGGTGCCCAACCGGCAGTTGCGAGCTTCTTCGTACAGGATATTGGTCTTTTCGGACAATTCCTGCCAGGTAGACGAAGGATGGATGTTGACCTCGATCACGCCAGGATCGGGCGTGATCGCAAAAGACGAGAGTCGCGGATCGCGCGGCGGCGGATACCCTTCCAGGCGCACCGGAATGTTTGTCTCTTTGGCGGTCTGCTCGATGGTAGCCACCAAATCGAGCCACTGTTCGGCGCGTTGCAACGGCGGAAGGAACAGGTGCAACATCCCCTCGCGCACCTCGAAACACAGGGCCGTCCGCACCAGATGGGCCGGGACCGGTTCTTTCACCGGCGCATGGACTTGACGCAATCCGTCCGGCTGGCGACGAGGCGGCAGCGGTTCGCGGGGAGCCAAGGGGTCGATCGGATAGTCTGCCGGAATGTCCGCGGGCAGCGCCCATGGCAGGCTGTCCAAAGGCAGGCGGAATCCCATCGGGGAATCTCCGGGGTACAAGTACAACAGCTCTCGGCGCAAGAACCATTTGCCGCTTTCCCAACCGCCGTCCCCGGCTCGCAAAGGCAAGGCGTAGCCCACGGTTTGCTCCAGTCCTCGGTCGAACACGCGAGCGATCCGCGCGCGTTCTTCGGGATCGGTCAGGTTTGATTGGAACGGGTCCACATTGATGGGCAGACGCCGTTCGCGCCACATCCAGTACCAAACGTCCTCAAAACCCGGAAGGGCATTTTTGGCATCCACCCCCAAGTGGCCCGACAATCGATGCAAAAATTCTTCGGCGTCGGAATTTGTCAGCTTGTCTACCGTCTCGACGGCCATCAACTCGGGATCCGTCCAAACCGGCTGGCCGTCGTTTCTCCACACGCATTGGTAGGCCCAGCGCGGCAAGCTTTCGCCCGGATATTGCTTTCCCTGGCCGTGGTGCAAGGCCCCACCGGGGGCGAAGCGCTCGCGCAGGCGCAGCAATAGGTCGTGGGCCAATCCCTTTTTGGTCGGTCCCAGGGCTTCGGTGTTCCATTCCGCCCCGTCGAAATCGTCGATGGACACAAAGGTGGGCTCGCCTCCCATCGTCAAGCGCACATCGCCCGCCAACAACAGCTCGTCCACTTCCCGCCCCAGCTGGTCAATCTCCTGCCAGCTCGCTTCGTCGTAGGGTCGGGTGGATCGGGGGGCTTCAGGAAGCCGCACCACTTCCATCTCGAAGCCAAATTCTGTCTTGCACTTTTCCACCGCCCCGGTAATGGGTGCGGCGGCGCCGGGGTCGGGCGAGCATGCCAACGGGATGTGACCTTCGCCGGCAAACAACCCCGAAGTGGGATCCAATCCCACCCAACCGGCACCCGGTAAATACACCTCGCACCAGGCGTGGAGATCGGTAAAATCTTTCTCGGGGCCCGACGGGCCATCCAAGTTCTTGCGATCGGGGGCCAACTGCACCAAATACCCCGACACAAAGCGCGCCGCCAAGCCCAAGTGACGAAGCACGTGCACCAACAACCAGGCCGAATCGCGACACGATCCGGATCCTTTGGACAGGGTCTCTTCGGGGGTCTGGACACCTGGCTCCAAACGGATCAAGTACTTCACCCGATCGAAAATCTTCAGGTTCAAGGCGACCAAAAAGTCCACCGTGCGAACGGTTTTGAGGTCGATTCCGTCCATGAATTGGTTCAACAGCGAACCGCCGTGATTGGTTTCCAAAAAGGGCGTCAGGTCCTTCGACAATTCCACTTCATACTGGAACGGGAAATTCTCGGCGGCGGGTTCCAGAAAGAAATCAAAGGGATTGATGACCACCAGATCGGCGGTCAAATCGATCTCGACGGCGAATTCTTTCACCGGCTTGGGAAACACCAAGCGCGCCAAAAAATTGCCGTGGGGGTCTTGTTGCCAATTCAGGTAGTGGTCTTCGGGGGTCACCTTCATGGAATAACCCAAGATGGGCGTTCGGCAATGCGGTGCCGGACGCAAACGAACGACCTGGGCGCCTAGTGCCACCGAACGGTCATAGGTGTAGCTGGTGACATGGCGGAGTTTGACCTGGATCGACATGCCACTGTCCCTATGCGAAAGGCTCGCCAAATGGATTGTCTCGTCAAACGACAAGACAACGGAAGCAATTGTCACGAATTGTTTGACAACAAAATGACAAGATGCCAGTTCACCTTGAAATCTGGCATTCTGACTCTGTATTTTTCGATTGGCAACGCCTTTGCATACCAAATGGTGGACGGAGGCGCACATGAGACCGGCACCACAGATTTTTTCCCGCTACGAGCTCGACTCAGCCTACGACGAAATGTTCGATTTGGCCAACCGTCCTCGACCCCAGTACCGGCCTTTGCACGACCGCCTGACGGGAATGCCCGAAGACATTTGGAAGACGCGCCAAGAGCAAGCGGATCTGATGTTCTTGAACCAAGGCATCACCTTCACGGTCTATTCCAGCAATGAAGGCACCGAAAAGATCTTTCCTTACGATCTCTTGCCGCGCATCATCACCGCTTCCGAGTGGGGGGAATTGGAACGGGGCCTGGAACAGCGCATCATCGCGCTCAACCTGTTCCTTGCCGACATCTACCACGATGGCAAGATTTTGAAAGACGGGATCGTGCCTCGCGAAATGGTGGAAAGCTGCCCCCATTACCGCACCGAAATGAAGGGAGTCAAAGTTCCCAACGGCGTTTATGTGAGCGTGACGGGAACCGATTTGATCCGCATGCCCGACGGCAAGTTCGCGGTCTTGGAGGACAATCTGCGGGTGCCATCGGGCGTGAGCTACATGCTCACCAACCGCCAGGTGATGAAGCACGTCTTTCCGCTCTTGTTCAGCTCCTACGACGTGCGCCCCATCGACCACTACGGACAAGAATTGTTGGCGGCCCTCAAAAGCCTTTCCCCAGACGGCGTCACGGATCCCACCGTGGCCTTGCTCACCCCCGGCGTCTACAATTCGGCGTATTTCGAGCACACCTTTTTGGCCCGACAGATGGGCGTGTCCTTGGTGGAGGGTCGCGACCTGGTCGTCTACAACCAACGAGTCTACCGGCGCACGACCAATGGGTTGCAACGATTGGATGTCATCTACCGGCGCATCGACGACGATTTCTTGGATCCCAAAACCTTCCGGGCAGATTCTGTCCTCGGTGTTCCTGGCCTGTTTGAAGCTTATGTGGCGGGAAATGTGGCCCTGGCCAACGCCCCGGGCACTGGCGTGGCCGACGACAAGGCGATCTATGCCTACGTGCCGCAGATCATCAAGTACTACCTGGACCAAGACCCCATCTTGCAGAATGTGGAGACTCACATTTTGGCGGAAGAAAAGCCCCGCGAAATGGTTTTGAAAAACCTCGACAAGATGGTGGTCAAGGCCGTGGGGGAATCGGGCGGATATGGGATGCTGATCGGCCCCCACGCCACCCAGGAACAACGCCAGGAGTTTGCGGCCAAGATCATGGAAAACCCCCGCAACTACATCGCCCAACCGACCATCAACCTGTCGCGGGCACCGTGCTTCATCGATGGCGGCGTGGAAGGACGCCATGTCGATTTGCGCCCTTACATTCTTTACGGCGACAAGGTCCGCATCATCCCCGGCGGGCTCACCCGCGTGGCGCTGCGCAAAGGAAGCCTGGTCGTCAATAGCTCCCAAGGCGGAGGCTCGAAGGACACATGGGTGCTGTACTGACAGAACCCGTCCCTCATCGTTGGCACCAAAGGTGCCCAGAATCCCATCTTGTCCCAAGGCGGTCCAAAGCACTGGTGGGGTCCAGGGGGTTCGGATAATCGCAGCCTCGAAGAGGCGAGAGTCCGAGCCCCCTGGTGCGGGTTCCCCAAGGGTCTGCAGAAGACCCTTGGGCCGGGGTTCGGGGCCCGGCGGCCCCGAGAACCCATTGGAGCCGAAGGCTCCAAAAACAGCTGGGAGCGCGGAGCTCCAACTAGGATGAGAAAAGCAGATTCAACCGGTGAGTAAGAATTGTTGATCAAGTCAGGAATCAGCCACCGCAGGATGCAAAGGAAGCCATCATGCTATCAAGAGTTGCCGACAGCCTCTATTGGATGAGCCGCTACATCGAGCGGGCCGAACACACCTGCCGTCTGACCGAGGTGAACCTGAAGCAGATGTTGGACGAAAGCCCCGAAGTCAGCGGCCAACGCTGGGAACGGGTGGTCAATTGCCTGCGGACCGATCCACCTTCGAAAGGAGACCGCGAGGCTTGGACCGTGGCGAATTGGATCATGTTCGACCTGTCCAATCCCGATTCGATCGCCTCGTGCATCGCCTCGGCGCGGGAGAATGCGCGCCAGGTGCGCGAAACCATTTCCAGCGACCTTTGGGAGACGATCAACCGCCTGCACCTCTATGTGAAAAAGACCTTGACAGATTCTGGCAGCCGCCGCGATCCCCACGAGTTCTTGCGCCATTTGAAGCACGAGATCCATGTGCTTCACGGGATCGCCGATTCCACCGTGGTCCACGGCGAAGGCTGGATGTTTTTGCAAGCGGGAAAAGCGGTCGAACGAGCCGCCGCCACTTCCGCCCTTCTCTACGAACACATCCAGGATTTCCTGTCGCTGGAAATGGGCGACGGTGCCGAAGGATTTCTGCATTGGGTGGCCGTGCTGCGCTCTTGTTCGGCCTTTGCGGCCTACACCAAGACCTACACCGCCGAAGTTAGACCCGCCCGGGTGCTGGAGTTCCTTTTGTTGTCTCCGATCTTTCCGCGATCTGTGCGTTTTTGCATCTCAACGGTACGTCACTCCATCGAATCCATCGAAAAAGAACACGGTGGCTCGGTGCGCGGAGCCAGGGCCCTCAAAGCGGCGCGCAAGCTCGAAAGCTTGCTGGACTTCCTTTCCATCGAAGACTTGATGGACGAAACCCTGCGGGCCCGCCTTACCGAAATCGAATCGCTGTGCGGCGCGATCCACCAGGCATTGGAAGCGGGGTATGTGTTCTACGAAAACGCCCCGTCGGAAATCCGCGGGGCTGCGTAGGTCCGGATCAGAAAGGAAGACGGCTACGTCTTCTACGAAAACGCCCGCGTCGGACCTCGCGGGGCGGCGTAGGTCGAAGGAAGCATTGTCTATCCGGTTTTTTCCTAAACCATTGCGTGGCTTTGGATGAATCAGATCATCAGTCCCCGAATTCCTCGTTCCGGAAATGGCATTCCACGATTTGGGGGAATGCCATTTCCAAAATCCAACCCCCTTCCTCGAGCGCCCAAAACGAAACGCCGGAACCACCGTCCCGAGTTATACTTGACCCACGCTCGTCGCAGGGTCACCTCTGGGAAGCTTCCTGACTTTTGATCAACCTTCATCCTATTCCAAGGAGCCTTCTGATGCAAAAAGGTCCAGCGTTAAAACGCTTGTTGCCTGCCGTTCTGGCTTTCCTTCCAGTCGTGGCCCAAGCCGCCCCCATTTCGGGCAAGGTTTCCGATCTGACGGGAAATCTTCTCACTGGGGTCTGTGTGACGCTCACCACTTCGGGCGGCGCCAGCACCTCTGATGCCACCGGAGCTTGGAGCCTTGTCACAACTGGGATTGAATCTCCCCGTCGCAGTACGCCCACCTTGGCCGCCAAGCATTTGGTGATCGATGGAAGCCATGTTCGTCTTCAATTCAACGGTGTAGACGGATTGGGTCGGGTTTTGGACGAAAAATCCACCTTGTCTCAAAGTCAATCTGCAACCCAGTTCACAGCCCTTCGATCCCAAGCGGCAGGCCCCGACACCTTGGTTTTTTCCTGGAAAGGGCACATCCGCGCCCGCATTCCGGCTTCGACATTCCTTTCAGGATCCATTCAGAAAATCGATACCAGCTCGGCTAACACTGGCGGCGCGTGTCTTTCCTGTTCCGGCAATGTGACCTCCACGGTTTGCACCGACTCGGTGGTGGGAAAGAATTTGATCAAGAACGGGACATTCAATCTGAATGCCCTTTCCTGGATCCCCATTACGGAATGGGTTGCGGTGTACACCGCCGATGTCGACGGCAAAGAATTAA
>CAIKAA010000464.1 GCA_903825275.1 uncultured Fibrobacterota bacterium
CGCTTTGCGGTACAGGTCCAGGGCATCGACCAACAAGGGATGCTGGAGCTCTTCGGGAATGGAATAGCCAAGCTTGGCGGTGGGACGAGCGCGCAGTTGGAGCCCGACCCGGTGGCGCTGGAGGTCGCGCCAAGCCCCGAAATCGAGCACCAGATCGAACCCAATCTGACCGACGGCGAATTCCTTGGGCCATTCATCGTAAGTACCGCGAGTTTCCAAGGCGGCGCGTGCCACCTGGGCGGCCATTTTGGGGCCTGCCTTGCGCAGTTCTTCTCGGAGTCGTCCCACCCCTTGGGGGAGGCGTTCGGTGGCGAACAAAGCGGAAGCCAGGGCCGTGAGTTCCAGTTCTGGCGAGATCCAGGCGAGTTCCACCGACTCTTCGATGGCCTCGACGGGATGGGTTAGGCTCAAACTGGCGGCGACTTCCTGCATGGGGCCGATGGTGCGTTCCAAGTAGGGATTGGGCTGCACGTGGCGCAACAAACCGGGATTGAGCTTGGTGGCCTCGTCGCGCATTTGGGCGGCGATCGACCGGATCTCGTCGTGGGGGGATGCCAGCAAGGCGGCGATGTGGCGTTCGGTTTCGCGGGAGGGTAGGGTTGCTCCCACGCTGGTCCGCACCGAACAAGGGAGCATGTAGCGGGCGACATCGAAGGCCCTGGCGTGGGCCGTGCGTTTCCAGGCGGCTTCGGTCTTGAATTCCCGGCGCGGGAGGAGTTTTTCAAAATGGTTCTTCAACCGCTCCAGGAATTGGCGGTACGAGACCATCATCTGGCGAGATTGCCACTTGGCTTCTTCTCCCCAAGAGCTTTCCAAAAGTCCCTTCGAGAAGACCGGATCGTCCTTGCCAAAATCCAAGTACCGGGTGCTTTTTTCCTGAAAGGCGCCCAGTTGGCAGTGCTCCAGAAGCTTGGCGGCCCGTTGGCTCACGCCTTCGATGGCAAACCGGTCGACCGAGCTGTCCTTCAAGCTGTTGTGCCCGTATTCCACGGCCCACTTGGACATGAAGCTGGCCGCTTTTTCCATGGCCCCATCCAACTGAGGGAAACGGCTGGCGGCAACGGCGTCAGCAAGTTCTTCAATGGAGGGGGTGGATTCGTCCCGTTCCAACATTTCTTCAAAAATGGCCAGGAAGCGGTCGCGCATGGAAAGTTGGGACCGGCTGTATCCGCCTTCCAAAAAGGCCCAAAGCGCCATGGGCATGGCATCGGTGGCGCAATAGACGTCTTTGTCGATGTTCGTGAAGAAGTGCCTTAACAGAACTTCCTGGGAGGTCGAGTAGGTCATTTCCCTGCCTTGTATCGGGTTCGCCAAACGGCGTCTTCCAACCGGAGCTTGGCCTGTCCGGCCCAGTAGCTGCCAGGATATCGTTCGATCAGTTGCTTCCAACTGCTGGTGGCTTGGTCCGCACTGTCGAGTTTTTGGAAGCCACATCCGGTCTGGTACATCGCCCATTGGGATTCGCTGGAGTGGGGCCAATTTTTGACGATTTCGGCGTACAGAGGGGCTGCGTCTTTGAACTTGCCCGCGCTCCAAAGGATGTCGGCTTCGGTGACTTCCACCTGGAGACAGGAATTGGATTTGTCACAGGCTTTCCTGACGGTGAGCAAGGGCACCAGGGCTTGTTCCGCGGTGTTTGCCTTGGTGGCTTCGCGAGCCATGCGCAAGGCGATGGAACGGCGCGATTTTGTGTCGGTTTCGGCCTGGAACGCAAGTCGCAATGCGGCCAAAGCTTCAGAAGGTTTGCCGGAAAGACGCAAGGCTTCGCCCAGCGCCGACTGGCGGGCGGCCTCGGTCCACAGGGCTCCTGTGGGCGCCACCGGGAGAGGGCCGATCACCTTTGATGCGGAATCCGCTTTGCCGGATCGCAACAAACTGATTCCCAGGACGAACTTGGCGTAGTCGGCTTGGGGGTGGGTCGGATTGTCCTTCAAAAAGCCTTCGACATGAGCCAAGCCGTTGGAGCTCAATCCCATGGCGTTGTAGGCGACAGCACTGGCGAGACCAACCAATTCGGCCGCCGGCGAAGCCGATTCTTTCAGTTTCAGTTGCTCCAAGGTGGAAAGAGCCAAGTCGTTTTGTTTGTTGGCGATTTGCTTGGCGGCATCGTCCAACAACTTGCCCGCAGCCGATCCGTCTCCGGGCGGGATTTTCAGTTCGGGAACCATCCAGGAGTACAGGCTGCGGAGCGAATCGGGCAATAATGGCGGGGCGATTTCTGGCTTGGCGGGCTCTTTGGTCGCGGCGATCACGTGGGCGGTGTCGTGAGCGGGCTTGGCGGGTTCTGGCTCGAAATGGGCTTTGGCTTCGGTGGCGAATTCGCCTTTTGGAGACAGTTCGAGGGATTTTTTGAAGGAAGCTTTGGCGTCTTTGGGTTTGTGCCGAGCTTCTTGGACGCGTCCTAACCAATACCAGGCGGATCCGCCCAAATCCTTGTCGGCAAGGGCTTTTTTAAGGTTGAATTCGGCCATGTCGAGCTTTTTGGCTTCGAAGCGCATCACGCCGGCGTAATAGTAAGCCTCGGTGGTGGGCTTCTTTTTGATGATCCCCCTCAACAGTTCCAAGGCCTTGTCGCGATGCCCCTCCTTCCAGGCTTCGACGGCCTTTTTGAGATCGGCCGGCGCCGAGGCCTCGGCCTTGACCTTGGCGGGGTTCGACGAAGGAATCGGCTTTCGGGCCACCGTTGCGGTGGCTTTCACGGTGTCGACAGATTTTGTCGAAGGCGCTTGTCCGAGCGAGACCAGAATTTGGTCGATGTGTTTTTCGGCTTCGGCTTGGTCGGGTCCGGTCGCGAGTTGGGCAAAGCGGCGCCATTCCAGCAAGGCGCGTTGTTGATTGCCGCTTTTTTCCGCCGCGGTGGCCAAGCCTTTTTGGGCGCGCAGGTTGGTTGGCTCCAAGCGCACGGCACGGGAGTAGTCGCTCACGGCCGAGGTGGACTGGTTTGCGGCCATCCGCTCATCGGCGAGTTCGATCCAGAGGGGTGCCTGCCCAGGCGATTTTTCCAAAGCCTTTTGGTACTCGGAAATGGCCTGGACATGTTGGCCGGCCGCCGACAGCTTGCGAGCCAGCTCCAAGCGGTCGTCCTGGGCCGACGCGAGGCCGACCCAGAATCCGAGCGCGACCAGACACCACCGATTCACGACTCGATCTCCCCGAATTCGGCTCCTTCGGTGTCGGCACCTTCCAGGCGCGCGCCCTCGAGGTTGGCTTCCGCAAGACGTGCTCCGCGCAAATTGGCGCGACGCAAATCGGCATTGGATAGGTTGGCGCCGGTCAAATCGGCACCCTCCAAACAAGCGCCTTGGAGATTGGCGTCGCGAAGGTCGGCTCGTTCCAGCCAGGCATCTTGAAGATGGGCGTCTTCCAAATCAGCACCCTTCAATACCGCTTCTGTCAAACGCGCCTCGCGCATGCGGGCCGCAGAAAGCAGAGCTCCTTCAAAATGGGTGCCTTCCAGATCCGCCCAGCGGAAATCAATTTCCTGAAGCATGGCTCGGGAAAGGTCTTCGCCAGCGAGGTCGGCACTTTGGAGGCTCTTGCCTTCCAGGGCGGCCTGTTCGATGGCGGGAAGCAGGTCGTCGTGAGATTGAAGCAGGATCCGCGAGTCTTCCCGGGCGTGGATGCTGGTTTTCCAATGCCGACTGGCCTTGCGAGGAACCCCGGTAGCGTGGTCCAGTTCGGCCTGGGAAAGATCGGTTTCTTCCACAGTGACGCCGGTGAAATCGGCGCCGCCAAGGCCGGCCCCCTCGAGTTTTACGTGGCGCAAAAGGGCGCCTTGGAATTCGGCGAGCATCAAATTCGCACCGCGCAAGTCGGTCGAGATCATGCGGGCTTCGATCAGGTCGACATCGACCATGCGCGCCTCGCGGAAATCGGCCTCCAAGCAATCGGCGCGATTCAGTTTGGCCTCGGCCAAATCGGCCTTGACAAATTTGGCGCGCACCAAAACCGCGTCGTCCAGATTTGCTCCCGAGAGCGAGGCTCCCGTCAGGTCGCAATCGGAAAGATCGGCGCCTTCCAAGTTGGCGTTCTGGAGATTGGCACCGCGCAGGTCGGCGGCGTGGAGATTGGCCCCAGACAGATCCGCATGCTTGAGGTTGGCGCCGGCCAAAATGGCGTGGCCCAACTCGGCGTCTTCCAGATTGGCTCCGCGTAAATTGGCGTCCGACAAATTCACCCGCGTGAGGTTGGCGCATTCCAGGTCAGCTTTGCGCAATTGGGCGCCGTGCAAGTTGGCGCCTTCCAAACCGGACTCACGCAATTTCGTGCCTTCGCGAACGGCCTGTTCCAAGGCGGCGATCAGCTCGACGGGATCTTTCGGGAGGCTGACCTTGCGGGTCTCTTCACTGCCTGCAACCTGAGCCATCATGTACCAAGAAGTCGTCACGATTCCTCCCAAAGGAAATCATCAAGTAAAGTTTGCGGTTTCTTTGCAAGCCACGGATGTCTATCCATTCTCGAAGGTAGCACCTTCCCGCGAGTGTTTTGGTCGATGGATGACGGATTTAGATTCTCTTCAAAGCCTCGGAGACCAGTCGCGAGGTGTCAAACGGGGTGTCTTTCAACGCTTCTTCGGCCTTGGCAACGGAATTGGCGGCCCGAACGGCGTCCAATCCAAGGGCTTGCAAAGCCAAAATGGCGTCGCCATTGGCCGAGCTGGGTGCCGCCGTCGCTGTGCCCCTTTGGGACGGCGTCAAGAGGGGGATCGCTCCGGATTTGGCCGACTTGCCCATGGCGTCCCGCAAATGGGCCACCAAAACTTCGGCGGTTTTTTTGCCGATCCCCGGCAGTTTGGTCAAGCGGGCGATGTCCCCGCGCACGATGGCTCCGGCCAGTTCCCCGGGTTCGATCTCTCCCAAAGCCTTCAACGCGACTTTGGGGCCGATTCCAGAAACGCTGGTGAGCGCGAGAAACATGCGCTTTTGGAGGTCGGTGGCGAATCCGACCAGCTGCATCGCATCTTCCCGGACCAGAAAATGGGTTTGGAGGGTGATGGACTCGCCGGGAGGAGGGGCTTGGAGCGCCACACTGGTGGGGACATCGATCGCGAGACCCAGGGGGCCGATGTCGATCACCAACTTGCCCGGCTCGCGAGCATGGACCTTGCCACGGACGAATTCAATCATGATGATCCGGGAAGATAGCCAATGCAAGAGACCTTGAGTGGTTTCCCCAACCGGAGCGAGCGGCTACCTTTCCCTTCCTGATGATGGAAAAAAATGATCAAAATGCCGCCGACGACCTCCAAACTCGGATCGAACGACTCGATCATCTGATCCAAACACGCGAAGATGGCGTGCGCGGATTGGGAGTCCGCCTGGCCCTGGGGATCGCCCAAGAACTGCGGGAAGCCCGCGCTCCAGGTTCTTTGACCGGCGAGCTGGTGCAGGCCTGGGTGGAGAAATTTGGAATCGAAGCCGTCGACGACGCCGTTGCCCAAGCCAGGGTGCTTTTGAAAGACCCCGCCAAAATGGCCCAAGAGCTGGGGAAGCGACTCGATCCAGCTCTGGCCGAGTCCCTGGCCCCTTCCACCTTACGTGGCGGATCGGATGCCCCCGATGCTTGAGGCCGTGATCGATGTCGGGTCCAATTCGGCCCTGTTGCTGGTGACGGAAAAAACCGCTCGGGGTTGGGAAGCCCGGTTGCAGAAAGAATCGATTTGCCGGATCGCCAAGGATTGGGAGCCGGGACAAAATCTGTCCATTTCTGCCCTGATTCGCCTGGAAGCGAGCCTTTTGGAGTTTCGCAAATCGATCGCGTTGGTTGGAGCGAGGTTGCGTTGTGTCGGGATGACGGAAGCGGTTCGCAAATCAGCCAATCCCGAGGCCGCCACCGCGGTCGTCACAAAAATTTTCGGGTTGGAGCCCAAGGTTTTGACTGGGGAAGAAGAAGGGCGGTTGGTGCGGCGGGCGGTCGCCGCCCGGTACCCGGAAGCCAAGAAACTGGTGGTTTTGGATCTGGGTGGAGGCAGTTTGGAGATCGACAACGGCAAACGCGTGGTCAGCTTGCCGCTCGGGGCGGTGCGGATGCACGAGATGTTCCGCGAACGCACCCGCGAGGCCTTGGTCAAGCACGTCAAACAAGCTTTTCGCGAGGCGGAAGTGAAACGCCCGACCTATGCGGGGTGCTCGCTGGTGGCCGTGGGCGGCACCGCAACGACCTTGATCGCCATGGATCTGGGAATGACAGAATATGATGGGTTGCGTGTTGAAGGACAGGAATTGTCTTTGGACCTGATCGACCGCTGGCTGGAGAAGTTGGACAAACTGCCGATGCATCTTCGGGCCAAAATCCCCGGGTTGACCGCAGGGCGCTCGGAAATCATCACCTCGGGCCTTGCGGTTTTGCGGTTTGCGGTGGAACACCTCAAACCGGATACGGCTACCGTCTCGGATCTTGGGTTGCGCTGGGGGCTTTTGTTGGAAGCGGTGGGGGAGCTCAAATGAGGATCAACCGATTTTTGGCCTCTTGCGGACTAGGTTCGCGCCGGGCGGTGGAGGAAGTCGTTCGCGATGGCCGGGTGAGTGTCGATGGCGAGCGGATCAAAAGCCTTTCGGTCCAGGTGACGGAAGATTCGGTTGTGGAAGTGGATGGCCAACGCGTGCTTCCCCCCGAAGGAGGGAGGGTTGTTCTCTTCCACAAACCCGCCAATGTGATGACCACCCGCGACGATCCCCAGGGACGCAAAACCATCTACCACTTTCTTCCCCCGGCCTTTGTGCGTTTGGTGTACGCGGGTCGGTTGGACTTCCCTTCGCGCGGATTGGTGGTGCTCACCGACGACGGCGAGTTGCTCCATCGCCTCACCCATCCGCGCTGGGACCACCCCAAAAAATACGTGGTGGAATTGGATGCCCCCCTGTCGGAACAGGATCTGTCGCGAATCCGCCAAGGGGGAATTGTGCTGCCGGGCGAAATGCCCCTCAAGCCGGTGGAGGTTTGGGAGAAGGGACGATTTGTGACTTTGGAGCTTCGCGAGGGGCGATACCGGCAGATTCGTCGCATGATGGAGGTTTTGGAACGCGATGTGCTGGACTTGTGCCGCATTGGCGTGGGACAATGGACTCTCGACGGACTGGAGGCAGGTCAGTGGAGAGAATTGGACACAAACGAGATCGACCCGATGCGCATTTCCCTGGATTTGCCGCCGCGTGCCTCGTTGTCTCGCAAACCTTCGGAGCCGCCACGCCGCATACCCCCGAGCCGCGCTTAGACGAGCCTGGCCGCCTGCGGGCAGGGTTTGTCAACAACCAGTTCCAAACCGACCCGCTCCAATCCGAACCGGTCGTACGTCACCCCTTTGCCTTGGAATTGGAGTCTTCGGTGACCGAGCGGCTTTCGCTGCAGGCTTCGCTCTCCGATGGGATCGGTCTGGGGTTGAGGGCGGGCTTGTTGTCAGAAACCGAATCTCCCATCGATTTGACGCTGGGCTTCGATGAATTGCTTTTTCCAGTCGAAAGCCACCTGTTTGGGCGCGATAGCCAGAGTCAGACCTTCGTTCCAGGGCGCGCGTGGGTGGGAGTTGCCCAGACCTGGGAATTTGTGCGGGCTCGAGCTGCCTTGACCATCCAGCCGGTTACGGATGGGCTGGAATATGTCCCCCATTTTGCCTTGGAAACGGCTTTCAAATGGCCGGTTTCCGTGGGCTGGGAATGCTCTTGGGAGGAATCGACCTGGAGAAATCTGGTGGGTATTTCCTTCACGTTGAAGCCCATCGAGGTTTCTGGGGGGCTTTCGGAATTTCAGGCTTGGATCTACCGCGACGGTAATTTTGGTTGGTACAACACCCCTCCCACAGGAGCGGTCGATGGGATTGGAAACCCCGGTTGGTGGCTTTCGGTGAAGTGGGACCTGCCCCCGCTTCGAACCACGGCGGTGGCTCCGATGCCCGTGGTCCAGTGCCCGGCGGTGGTTTTGGACCCTGACGCCCTCAAGCCGGTGGTGGATCTGTTGCAGCAGCGCTTGATGCGCGCCGACGTGGCCGAACTTTCCGTTCGCGCCGCTGCGGGCACCACCGACGACCCCTTGTCCATGTCTGTCCTTCGCCACCGGCTTTTGGCGGGTGGGGCCTCGGCTCGCGCAGCTCTATGGCGGATCGCCTTGGATTCCCAAGGGGTGGTGGCTGAGCGTAGCCAAGCCGCCATCACTCTGGGTGAAGACCCCCAGGATGCCGATCTGGAGCCGTTTGAAATCCTTTCGACAGACCCTGCCCCAGCGCTGCGGATGGAATCGGCCATGGCCTTGGGGCGGATCGGCAAGGTCGAGGCCTACAAGGTGCTGGGGGTGCTTTCGCGGGATCCGGAAGAGTCGGTTCGACTGGCTGCGAAAGCTGCGGTGGAAATCGGTCCTGCCCTAGGCAAGTAGACACACGGGCTTTGACTGCCTAAGTTGTTGAGTCTGCAACCGGGGGATGATATCCAGCGCCCGTAGCTCAATTGGATAGAGCAACGGATTTCTAATCCGTAGGTCGTGGGTTCGAACCCCGCCGGGCGTATTTGGATCATCCGGGTGCCCAAGCGCCGTAGCGGCAAACTGACAGTCAGAGGAAAAACACATGAAGCTCGTTCTCGTCTGCGATGACCTCTCCATTTCCGACAATTTCCGTCAGGCCGTCGGAGGCCAAGGACATCTGGTCAACGCGGTTCGCGGCGAATATCCGCTCGAAAACGGTGGCCTACCGGAATGCGACGCGGTTTTGGTCGAAGAAAAAACTTGGATCCGTCACGCCAGCCTTTACCGCTACTTCGACGTGCTTCCCGAATTCATGGGATGCCCCTTCGGTGTGGTCGGCAAGCGCAAGCCCACGCGGATCAAGGCCCGTCGCCGCAATGCCGACGCCTGGATTTCTTCCGGTTTCTCGCCTGCCGAAGCGCTGGAAGCCGTCGCGGTCTTGGGTCGCGCCGCCGCGCTTTCCTAAAGCCTGCTGTGATGGAGGAGTGGTTTCGCTCCTGGTTCGGTTCTCTCTACGAGGAATTGTATCGCCATCGCGATCCCTTGGAGGCCGCTCGCCAAGTGGCCTCGCTGCTTTCGCTGACGGGAAAGCATTTGGGTCCCGTCTTGGATGCCGGTTGCGGAGGCGGTCGACATTTGGGCTGCTTGCGGGAACAGGGATGCCAGGCGTTTGGACTGGATCTTTCCTCCCATCTTTTGGCTCGCGCCGTGGAAGACCTGCGAGGTCCGGTGGTTTGCGCCGACCTGAGAAGCCCTCCGTTCCACCCCGGCGCCTTTGGGTTGGTCGCTAGCTTCTTCACGGGGTTTGGCTATCTGGATACCCCCGAAGACGATGCGCGGTTTTTTCATCAGCTCGCCGCCTTGGTTAAACCGGGAGGGTGGCTGTTTTTGGACCTTCCAAACCCCGCACGAGTTCGCCAAGATCTGGTGGCTCGCGATGAACGAGCCATCGAGGGAGGACGCGCTATCCAAGAACGCGAAATCGTGGGCAATCTCGTGATCAAAACGATACGGGTCGAGCGGGTCGGACAAGTTCCGGAACAGTACTTTGAACGGGTGAGACTTTGGGAGATCGAAGACATTGACCGGTTGGCCACCGCTTGCGGTCTGATCTCAAGGGCCATCTTAGGGGATTCTGAGGGCTCTTTGGCCACACCGGAAAGCCCCCGTCAGGCCTTTTTGTGGAGAAAGGAGTGACCCTCCGCCGCGTTGGCCTTCGACCGCATCCCTGCGATCCTTGGACAAGTCTGGCGTCACCGGTTGCAGAGAACCTGTTTCCGGGCGGAAACGATTCCTCGGTCCCGGTGTTGCAACGAAGAATCTCCCAACTGGAAAGCTGGAAATCCTCCCGGGAATGGATCCCTGCCCAATCCATGGCCTTGCAGCAGCGGGTGGCCTTGGTCCAGGGCAAGTCCGTCGCCCAATCTCTGGGACAAATATTGTCTGGTGTGGCGCCGGTGGTGCTGACCGGGCAACAGCCGGGATTCGCCGGTGGACCCCTGTTTGTTTGGCTCAAAGCCCATTCTGCCATCGTCCACGCCGAGAGAATGTCCTCCGAGCTGGGGCTTCCCGTGCGCGCCTTGTTCTGGGTGGCGGGGGACGACTCGGATCTCGACGAGGTTCGTTACCTGTCCGATCCCGTGACCGGTTTGACATTGGATTCGCATCCCGAAGTCGGGAGGGCGAATCTTCCTGTTGGCGACCTTCCGTTTCCCGATCCGGAAGCTCTGCGAGCTTGGGCCCTGCAGGCTTGGCCAAGGTCGGCCTTGTCCTCGATTTTGGATCAGGGGGCGATGGATCTTTCCTCACTGATGATCGCCTGTCTGCGTCATTGGTTCGGCGAACGAATCGTGATCGTCGATGCAAGGTGGCCAGAATTGAGGGGGTTGGCCCATCGCACCTACCGCACTTTCGGGCGCTCGCCAGAAAAGGTCGATCGCGCCCTGAAAGGGGGAATGACGGCCTCTCAAGCGGCTGGGCTTCCGGTGGCCATCCGGTCTTGGCCCGACAAACTGCGCTTGTTTCGACTTGGAACCGATGGTGCTCGCCGACGGGTTTTGGTTCGCGAGGGAAGTTTAACGGACGACGCGGGATGGACCATTTCCCCAAAATCCTTTCCTGCCAATCTGGAGCGAGAGTTGGACCGGTTCTCCCACGACGTGGTCAGCCGTCCCTTTGCCGCCGAAGAAATTTTTCCCGTGTTGGCCCATGTTCTTGGGCCGGGGGAGTTCGCCTATTTTTCGTGTCTGGGTCCGTTGTCGCAGAAAATCGGCGCCCCTCTCGCCCCCGTCCTGCCTCGTGCTTCTTGCACCATCCTTCCCTCGAGACAAGGTCCCGCTCCGCGCATGGCCGGTTGGGATCCAACCAGCCAACCTAGCGGGCCGTGGGATCCCCTCAAGATGGCGTACCTCAAAGCCAGCCATCCGGAATCGGTGCTTTGGGCCAAAACCTGGTCCGATGCCCGTGCCGATTATCTCGACCAGTTGGGGGTGGGTGGACCACATCCCGCGATCGAATCGATCGGACGGAAATTGGCAACCTTTGAATCCAGGCTCCACACCACACGACTTTTGGCGACGGCCAAGGACCATCGGGAAGATTTGGATTCCCTCAAGCATCTTTGGTGTCTTGCCGGAGCGGGGGGATTGCAAGAACGCCTCTTTTCTCCGTGGGCCTTGGAGCATCACTTGGAGCAGCCCGAGCTGATGCTGCGTTTGGCCGAGTTTGTGGATCCCTTGGAACCGAGTCATGTGGTATGGGAGGCGCGATGAACACCGACCTCGATTTCCTTTGTGTGGGTGCCCATGCCGACGACGTCGAATTGGGAATGGGAGGGACGGTGGCCAAGCTGGTCCGACTTGGAAAACGCGGCGCGATCCTGGACTTGTCGGATGCCTCGATGGGGACTCGAGGCACCGTTGAGGAAAGGACCCGTGAGGCCTTGGAGGCCGCCCGGATTCTTGGGGTACCGCGATCCAATCTGGGATTTCGCGATGGCTTTTTGGATTCTCGCGATCCGGCCCTCCGGACGCGATTGACAGAATATGTCCGCAGGGTTCGCCCGGCCGTGGTGTTCACCCATCCCTTGCGCGATCGCCATCCAGATCACGAACAGACGGCGCAGTTGGTTCGTGACATGACCTTCCTATCGGGCTTGGCCAAGTATCCGTCCGACGAGGTGGCCTTCCGTCCTTCGCGGGTCTTCCACTGGATGGGTGCTCGGGATGGAGACCCCGACTTTTGCGTAGATGTTTCCCAAGATTGGGAAACCCGGCAAAAGGCCATTGCGGCCTTCGGATCGCAATTTGGGGCAGAGGGACCGACGACGCCACTTTCCGGCCAGTCCTTTCGTGATTTTTTGGAAGCCCGGGGACGGTTTTTGGGCAGTCGCATCCGGGCCAAGATGGCGGAAGGATTTTATTGCGACGAACTCCCCGAAATTTTTGATCCAACCACCCTTTGCAAAGGGGATTTTTAGTGAAAATTGCCATCAGTTGCGTTCCCTCGGCCGGTGGATCGGGAGTGCTGGCCACCGAATTGGGCCGGATGCTGGCCCGGCGCGGCCACGAAATTCACTTCGTCACCTCCACCATTCCCCATCGATTGCGGTCTGAACCCGAACCGGGAATTTTTTTCCACGAAGTTCGCGCCCTCCACTACCCGGTGTTCGAGCACACTCCGTTCATGTTGGCGCTCTCGGCGAAGCTGGCAGAAGTTTGGAAGAACCACAAGCTCGACCTGTTCCATGTCCACTATGCCATTCCCCACGCGGCGGCCGCCATTTTGGCCAGAGAAATGCTTGCCCCCTGCAAGGCCCCGATCATCACGACGCTGCACGGCACCGACATCACGCTGGTGGGCCAAGATGCATCCTACAAGAGCATGGTCCGGTTTTGCCTAGAAAGATCGGATGCCGTGACGGCGGTTTCTGATTGGCTGAAGAACGTGACCGAATCGATCTTCGAACCGACCAAGCCGGTGCACAGAATCCACAATTTCGCCGACCACGAACTGTTTCGACCCCACCCCCGCGACCCCAAATTCCTTCCCGGCGACCAGGGCCGAAAAATTTTCCTGCATGTTTCCAATTTCCGTCCCGTCAAACGCGTCCAAGACGTGGTCCGGATCTTTGCGCGCGCCTTGGCCCAAGGGGTTGATGGCGTGTTGGTGTTGGCAGGCGAGGGCCCCGATCTCGGGATCGCCCTGGAAGAGGCGGATCGCGCGGGGGTTCGCGATCGCGTGCGCCTTTTGGGGATCGTGGAAGACGTTTCGCGGGTGATCCCCAATGCCGATGTCTTCCTGTTCCCCTCCGACGGGGAAAGCTTTGGATTGGCTCCCCTGGAAGCCATGCTGTGCGAGGTGCCGGTCGTCGGCGCGTTGGCGGGAGGCTTGCCCGAAGTGGTCGAGCACGGCGTCACCGGATTTCTGCACGCGGTCGGGGATGTCGAGGCAATGGCGGCCTCCTGTGTGCGGTTGTTGACAGATCCTGACATGCTGGAGCGATTCGGAAAGGCAGGTCGCCAGCGCTCGATCCGGCTGTTTTCCGTCGATTCCATCGTGGGTCAATACGAAGACCTCTATCGCGAACACGCCCGCAAGCGAGGGTGCTGCTGCAATTGAGGTGCATGCTAAGGGGGAATAATTCTCAAGCCTTATGCGACCCTCGTCAGCGCCGCTAGCTCACTCGGCCGTAGGATGTCCCTTTCTGCCACCGAACTTATTTACCCGCAATGGAAAGCATCCCATTGGAGCACGCTGCCGGTCCGCCCGCACCTGCCCCCAAATTGTTGGGTGGCTTCGCAGGGGTGATCCACCCAGGGTGGCGAGGCGCCCAACCGAAACGTGGCCAGCGACCTAGCAGACATTCGTCTTCCATCCCCGAGCTTTGTGCCACAGGATGCGGAAGGTTTTTTTGTAAAGAAATATATAGGGGTAATTATTTAATAAGGCTACCTTGACCGCTTCCGATTGTCTTGATGGTTTCCAAAATCCCTATCCAGGAATCCCTTCCCATGAGTGCTACGAGAAAACAACAATTTTCCATCTTCTTGGTGATCTGCCTCGCTCAGTTGACCCAGGCACTTGGAGTGGGTTTATTGGCAAGTGATGGCCAGGGTAGGATGAACCACCCGATCCTATTCCTCCATGGAGTCGGCAACAGCGCCCAGGACTGGCAGCTCTCTTGGGCCTATGACCGTTGCGTCAATCCCAAACCAATCCTCTTGCAAGTTTCCCCACCGTCCCTGGGGGGAAGTGGTTCCCTCGTTCCCCTGAACGAATCTGGATTCGTGGTGGAACATCTTTTCTTCAGTGTCGAGGCATCTGGCACTCTGACCTGTCAAGATGGACGAACGTTTCCTTGGACATTTCATTATGGCAATTTGGGGACGAAATTATTCAAGCACGACGCGAACGGGCCAACGGGGTATATCCTTCCTGTCGCCCGAATCTCTGGAGAAAATCTCGTGTTTGATGGGGGGAGCGTGGATGTTCCGGCCAAGAATGTCGTCGAGGATGTCGGCCAGGAATGGGCAAGCAAAACCGACTTAAGAAGCGCCGACTGGCCAGGAAAACCAGCCAACCTTGTCCCCGCAGGACCAGATCATTTGATCCAAACTTACGACAAAGGGAGCACTCCAGCCTTTTTGGCGGCCAGGTACGGTTTGACAACCGATTTCTCGGCAACAAACCCTACCGCGGGAATCAATCACAACGGCCTATACTTCTTCTCGGCCATGCAGATCAAAGGCTGTTCTCCTACGACCAGATCGGTTCGCCTTTCAGGCGCACAATCCTATTGGGAAAAAGATGATCGCACCTGCCAAGGTGGTGGTGGGGCGGTCAGTTGCCACTTTTACACGATCAAGCCCGCGCTTTTTGCGAATCTGACCGTAGACGTTTCCTGTCCCGAAATCAATCTATCCCAAACAATTTCTTTGCCAGGGATGCTTGTTGCCAGGTACTCAAGTCCTGTCGGTGAATCCCAATGGAATGAACCTGCCACCACCTTTTCTGTCGACCCCCTCACCTGGAACGCCAACTTTAGTTGGGTGGACCACGGTATTTCGCATAGTGGAACCACAGCGCTGCCGGTTTTCTCGGCGATTGACGCGGCGATGGGAACGGTGACGGCCAAAAGCCTGGACGGATTCACCTTGCCACATTGGGACCTGGGATTGCAAGGCCAGTCGGGACAGGTCTACGCCCGAATGAAGGAAGTGCTTGACGATTACTACGGGGTCGGGAATTGGCAGAACAATCCCGACGCGAAGATCGATCTGGTGGCTCATTCCCAAGGTGGTTTGGTTGCCCGTGAATTGATCCGAGGAGCGACCGATCCGGCCCTATCCAATCCCGTCAACCACATTGGACAGATTGTGACCTTGGGAACGCCTCACTTGGGCTCGGCGGTGGTCACCAACGGGAATTTGGTGCAGGCCGGACATGCCGATGCCTGGAATCCCAAAACCGTGGACAAGTACCCGGTATTGGGGCGTGCCAAAGACGAATTGATCAGTACGGATTGGCATCTAGTGGGTTCGGGAAGTCTGCAACTGAATGTGCCCTATGCGGCACAAGCCTTGTTGTTTGCAACCACAGGAATTTCAGTGGACAAGCTTCCTGAGCTAAAACTCGACCTGTATGACCGGGGACTTGTGAATGGGTTCCGTGTCGACGGAAATTTTGCTGGATTCAACGTGTTCTCCAAATCCTTTGACTTGGGGAATACCACTTCGCGCTTGAATTCCATTTTCAAAGCCACCCACATGGCTTGGAGCGAAGAGTCGCCGTTCATCAATACCTTGCGTCAGGCGCCTTATCCCACCTATCCGGCGACCGGGAAGAACATCCCCATCACGGCGCTGTACAGCAAAAGTGTGGAATCGATGGTGAGCGAGGTGGTTGCGCAGGCGCCAGGAATTGTCACCCAAGATTTTTGTTTGGAAGCGATCGCCAATCAACAACTCGGGTATTGGACACGCTTTGCGATCGAATCGGTTGCCGGACCGTTGTCGGACATTTGTGCTGGTGGTTTGTACGGGATCGCCCAAAAACTTGGGTTTGCCGACGAGCTGCTGCGGCTGAAGGACCAGGCCCTTTTGTTCGACAATGAATGGTCGCAAAAAGGCGACTTTGTGGTGGAAGCGAAGTCCCAACGAGGACTGGACCGAGTAAATCCGAGCAAGTTTTGGCTGGATGCAAATTGGCCACATGATAATACTGTGTCATTAGGCAATCCACAATTCCGGACATTTTCCTTTGTCGATTCGAGGGTGGCCCATGGAACCTTGCGCCTTCCCGCCTATGGGGTGTATGCAAGTGATGGGGTCTGCATGGACCGCCCCGGTGAGTGGCTCCAGTATTTGGACATTGATCGGTATTTGAACTACCTGCCCGGATCCGACTTGCCCGGTTCTGAGATCGATTATGGCGGGGCCAGCTATTGCGACCGCGAGCAAATGATGACCGCCCATCAGACCGGCACCTGGGATGGTGTGGTCGCGTCCACCACGGCGGTGGGGAATTTCGACTTGCACGCCCGACTGAACACCCAAGCCACCACGGTGGCGGCACGGGCCCTGGTGATTGGGGATGGGGCGGGGCGGGTGGCGGTGCGCCAAAATGCGTCCGAAGGAACGCGACTTCAAGTCTGCCAAGGAACGCGCTGCTCGATGGATCTGGCACTTTTGCCGGCCATGAGCGAGGAGCTGGAAGTCCAACGGCAAGGAAATACCTGGACGGTGGGCGCGCGCGTGGGGGCATCTTGGGTTCGGCAGTCGTTTCAACAAGCCTTGGCTTCTGTGGTGGCGGTGCAAAAAGTCACAGCCACCCACGGCCAATGGCAATTGAACCAAGATGCCGTGGTCTGGGGCGACCCCGGGACCCCTAGCGACTCGTTGAAACCACAATTGGTTGTGGAAGCCCGGGAAAATGCACTTGGCCAAAGCAATGTGTCGCAACCTTGGTTGCGGGTCAGGAATTCGGGTGCAACCACCCTTCATGGATTTACGCTGGATTACTGGTTCACGGCCGATTCGGTTTTGCAACCCAAGGTCGAGGCGTACTATTTGGCTGGTGGCGCCTTCAGACTCGATACCTTGGGCGGCGGAATGTACCGGATCCATTTCAAATACACCGGAGATGTCGCACCTGGTGCGACCTTCCCCGCAGGTTCGGGAATCCAATGGGGCTTGCACTATGCCCTCTGGGAGCCATGGACCATGCCGTCTCCCTCTTCCGTGAAAACGTCCAACTGGAGCACCCCCTCGCTCGTGGTGGTTCGAGATACCCTGGGACGGCGTTTGTCTGGGGTTGAGCCCAATGTGTCGATGATCTTGCGCAAGCTGTCGGCCGATCTTGTGGTAGAAAGCCAAGAAACGGCCTTGAACCAGTCCAACCTCGTCAAGCCTGTGATCCGGATCCACAACAACGGAACGGGGCCTATGGGCACCTTTACCGCCAAGTATTTTTTCAAGCCACCGGTTGGGAAAACTCTTGTTGCGGATCCCTACTACCTCTCCCAGACCGGCAGCAGTCTGGCCGTGGTCCAAGAGGGAGATGGATTGTACTCCGTTTCCGTAAAATGCCCACATCTGGCGGCAGGACAAGTTTTGGAAATCCAATTTGGATTGCATTCCAGCGATTGGTCGGTCTGGGACAAACGCCAGGACCTGTCGGGAGCGGGTGTTGCGACTTGGACCCCCAATGGGGCGATTCTGGTTCAGGACCCAATGGGGATCCTGGCCAGTGGGCAGTGGTCTTCCTTGCACTTTTCACAACTTCCCTAAAACAGACCAGGGGCGGGAACTCATGACAAGTCAATTCATTTTCGGACTTCTTGCGGCAGCATGTTTATCGGGCTGCCCGAGTTCCCACCCCAGCGTTCTCTCCAAACCCAAACCCAATGCCGAAGCCGGTCTTTATGAATATGGCTGGCGGGATGCAGGGTTTCGGACTCTGCCCGGGGACCCGGATTCCAGCACAATGGTTGGTGGACCAAAAGTTCGTAATATTTATAGGTTTGGGGCCGATCTAATTTTGCAAACATCAGTTGAGAATGATTCGACGGGCTATCAATCCTGCAACTTTTCTGTCTACCACTCCTTAACAAAAACCTATACCTCGCTGAGAATTCCAAATGGTCATATTGCTTGGGCGGGTTTGCCCTTTGAGTCAAATCTTTTTGTTGGCACGAAAGATGGAACAATATTCCGTTATTCTCCCCGCGGGGGGAGCTGGGATTCAATTGCAAATTTTGGAAATTATTGGGTTTCTGTTGATTCTGTCGGAATGGATTCTTTGGCTGTTGTGTTAGATAAATTTAGTGGAGCTATTGATCGAAAAGCCTACAATCTCAAAACAAAAGTGATTTCGTCGTTTCTATCCAAGGATACCACCCAGCTTTATTTTTATCCTCGATGGAGTGCTCTAGGAAGGATTTTCGCAATTACATCGGATGGAAATTATGGTTGGAATTTGTTTCAATGGAATCCATCTTTGTTTATTTGGGAAATCGTACCTGGTACCGAAAATATCTTCAAAATTGGCTCCCCCTACAATCCGGTGGCCGTATCGGGTTATCGCGGTGATTTGTACATCGCATCACAATACGGCGATATATTTCGGATGAAAAATGGGCAACCCCCATGTGTGCGGATGGATACCAAGATTCATTTGTGGAATGGGGATACCCTTCATAATTTGGTTTCGTTGACCAACCTGAAAGTCTTGGATGGTCGGCTATATTCTACCGGTTCAACTGTAGCCGTTTTGGATACCGTGTCGGATCAATGGATGGAGATTGCTCCCAGTTGGTTATCGGGCCCCTTGCCTTCTGGGTCGCCCTATTCGACCTATGACCGAGGCTGTTTTAGCAACGGCGGCGGCTGGGATTTGGCCAAGGTAGGAGACACACTCTATTTTGCGAGCAACCGGGGATTGTGGTATGTGGATTTGAAAACCACTCTAACCTGCAAGCTGGATTACACCAAAAATGACAGTTGCGGGAAGGTCGCCCGAATCCAAAGTTGCATCCCTCCCGAGCAATATTGCTGCGATTACCAACACGGAACGGTGGATTGGTGCAAATACGCCTCTTGCCCCAATGCCGCAGCGCGGCGTGTGGGAAATCCGGTGAGCCCGTAGGTGATGGTAGTATGTATTTGATTCTCTGGAAACAAACACTCAAACGACAAAGGTGATGCGAATGCTCGTAGTTCAGATTAATGCTGCCATGATTTGGCTGGCTTCCGGAAATGAATTGTAGCAAGTAGATTCCGGCAAGGAGATGGCAAAAGTGCAGGGAGATACTATGTCGATAAATCACCTGTCGCAAAGTGCTCCTGTTTTAAATGATGGTGATACGATAGCTCACCAGAAAATGATGGATCCCAAAGTTGCGAGAGAGCGCCCAAAGGACGCAGTTGTATCGAAAGCTTTAAGCAAGGATTATCCTCCCTATGATCCTAGTATTTTATCTCAATTGGGTTTGGAATTTTCTGATGAATGGTATCGTGTACGAATTGGACTGGCGTTTAGCAAGCCTTATCCAGAATGGTCTTTTTTGTTTGGTTTCGGGTTTGCAAGGGATGTCGCAACGACTTACAAGGGTCTTTCACTTACTCATCATCTCCAATCAGGATTTCAGGTCACGGGGCAAGAATAGTGGTTGTCCAATCCAGTGGGCCCCATTTATCTATCAATGGCCTTTGGCCCCTCAATGGATTGGAAATTCGATGAGAGTACAACTTACGATTCCAAATCAAGCAATGACTTGAGTTGTGGGCTGTACATTTCCTCAAGTCAGCGTATTCAAGAATCTGAAATTACCGAACTATTCGGATTTGGCGTTCGCGTTCGCGTTACTCCCGGAGTGGCGATTGGAACGGGATTAGATCTTGGTCCGCAATGGCGATGGATCAATGGGACCAACGATCCTGATAAAGGAAAATCCGATACGACCAGAACATTTGGTTATACCTTCCAGATACCAACCTGGAATTTTGGATTGGATTGGTTGTTTTAACAAAATTCCCGATCGAACCCGCACCACCAGATGCAAGCCCCCCCCCGCGCCAGCCGGACGCAGGGCCCACCCCCCGGGTGGGGTGCCCAAATCGGCGTAGGGGTCGGGCATGCCCGACCCCCTGTCGCCGGACACCCAAAGTGATTCGCGTCCGGACACATATGGAGCGCCCAAAGTGATTCGCATCGGAGGTTGACAAGGGATCCAAGGTGCAGGTAGCACCTTCCCTATGGGAAACAACCTTCAAATGTAACCGCTCGGTGATCCGCTCTTAGCATTTCCTGAATTGATTTTAACGCTTCCGAAGTCCACCACTCCGGAGGTCGCAACATGTCTTGTATTCCATCCCACCGTCATCTGGTCAACATCCAGAATTGGCTCACTTGTTC
>CAIKAA010000465.1 GCA_903825275.1 uncultured Fibrobacterota bacterium
GGGGCACCCGCCTGCGGCGGCCCGACGGGCGGCTGGCGCGGGGGTGTCCATAGCGAAGGGGAATCATCTACCTTTGGACCCATATGAAAACCATGGCCGTCGCCACCGGGAATCCTCACAAGCTCCAGGAATTTTCCGAGATTCTCGCCCCCTTGGGGTGGAGGGTCGCCTCGATCCGGGATTGGCTGCCCATGGTTCCCGAGCCCGACGAGACGGAACCTGACTTTGCAGGCAATGCGGCGCTCAAATGCCGGTTTGCCGTGGCGGTGTTGCGCGAAGCTCGGCTGGCCTCGTTGCCCGACGCCGTGGCTGCCGATGATTCAGGTCTTGCCGTCAATGTGCTGGGAGGCGCTCCGGGCGTTTACTCGGCGCGGTTCGCCGAGATCGCCGGGCACGGTATTGGCGATGCCGACAACCGCCGCGAGCTGGTGCGGCGGCTGCGGCTCTGCGGGCTGCACGAAGGGTTTACCACCTTGGCCGCCTTCGCCTGCGCGATCCATGTCCAAGATTTGTCCCAAGGCTTGCAGCACCACTCCCTGGCTTGGTGCGAGGGACGGGTGGGTTTGATGGAACGCGGCAGTGGGGGGTTTGGGTACGACTCGTTGTTCTTCCCCTTGGTGAATGCGGGACAGGTTTGCGACAAAACTTTCGCCGAACTTCCCTCGGACACCAAGCACGCCCTGAGCCATCGCGGCAAGGCCTTGTGTCTTTTGGCCCAGAAGCTCTGACCCAACCTGCGCTCCAATCGCCCAACCTGTCCTCACGCAATGAGCAGGAGTCCCTATTGTGGGCGTTGGATTGCAGATAGGTAGGTTTCCCCAATGCTCTCCAAGTTGACCCAACGCTTCAAGAACCGCCCCGAACTCGATCCGGGATTGGGGACCAAAGTGGTGACACCCAAGTCCCGCCTGATCCTGCCCGACGGATCGTTCCATGTCCGCCGGACCGGACTCCCGTGGTGGGAACGCACCACCCCCTACCAATGGTTGGGGCAGATTTCGTGGCCGGCTTTTGCCTGCATGGCGTTGGTCGGTTACGCCTTCACCAACACCCTTTTCGCTTTTGCCTATTTGGGCATCGGGTTAAACCACCTTCAGGGAACCGTTGCGGGGACGTTTTGGCAGGACCTGCGCGAAGCCTGGTTCTTCTCCGCCCAAACCCTGACCACGGTGGGGTACGGTCGCATCAGCCCCGAGGGGACGCTTTCCAGCTCGCTGGCGGCCTTCGAAGCCTTGGTGGGGCTGATGGGGTTCGGGGTGTGGACCGGGTTGGTGTTCAGTCGGTTCTCGCGGGCGCGATCCAAAATCTTGTTTGCGCGCCATTCGGTGGTGGCGCCCTACAAGGAAGGGTTGGCTTGGATGTTTCGGATGGTCGCCTCGCACGACCATCCCTTGCTGGATGCCGATGCCTATGTCTTGTTTACCTGGGTGGAGGCCGGCCCCCAGGGTCCGGTTCGCCGCTACCAGGATTTGGTCTTAGAGCGCTCGGCCGTCCGGTTCTTCCCCATGAATTGGACTTTGGTCCATCCCATCGGCGACGATAGCCCCCTGAACGGACTCACGGCGGCCGACCTGGAGGAGATCGACGCCGAGATCATGGTATTGGTGCGGGCTCACGACGAAACCTATGGCCAAACCGTGCACTCGCGCTCCAGTTGGAAAGCCCGCGACATTCTTTTCGGCGCGCGATACGCGCCGATGATGTCCTCGGGTTTGGACGGCGCCACCGAAATCGATTTATCTGCCCTGGGGAAAATCGAATCGGTCGCGATGTAGCCATTGGGGTCTGGCCGTGGATTTTCTCACGGGCTCAGTGGGCTTGGGTGGGCCAACCAAGCCGCGAAATGGGGCACGAACACCAGGCTGCCAATCGTGGCGGCGGCGATTGCCGCTACCAGCACCGCGAAGGCAGCGACATCTTTGGCGATTTTGATCCGGGGCCGTCGTTCCAACGTGATCTCATCCGCTAGCACTTCCAGGGCGGTATTCAGGGCTTCGGCGGTCCAGACCATCGCGATGGCCAGCACGATCAGGCACCATTCAACCCGGGAAAGTTTGGCCAATTCCCCGAAACCCAAGACCAAGACCGTCGCCCAAAAGTGGAGCCGGGCGTTGGGTTGGGTAGCCATCATCGAGCGAAATCCCGCCATCGCACATCTCACGCTCTGGAGTCGGGAGGAAGGACCATGGGGCGAAGCCATCGTCAAAAAATGTCCCACCGAAACAAGATCAGAATTTTGGTTTGACTGGTCACAATGGCCTCAGGTCGAAGGGATCAACTCCCTTAAGTTCTGTACTCGGTGATTCAATCTAGGTCTTCGGTGGTGGTTGGTTAAGCCTCGGGCGGATTGCCGCCCCTTTGGAATCGAGCTAGATCAGCCCCAACTCAGGCCCCCCCTTCCATTTTGGTTTCGTGAATAGAATTTGGGCATCGCCCAACTGGCGCTCCAGGTAACCTCCTTCGCAATAGGCCAGGTACCATTCCCACATCCGTAAAAAATTGTCCGAGAACCCCAAGGCGCGAATTTCTCCGCGTCGATTCAAAAACCGTTCGCGCCATTCGCGCAGGGTTCGTGCGTAGTGGGGGCCAATGTCTTCGAGGTGGATGACGGCCAAATCATTCTGCACGGTGGCGGCTTTTAGCAGGGAGGTGACTGAGGGAATGCAGGAGCCCGGAAAGATGTGCTTGTGGATGAAATCGACCCTTCGCCGGGACGAGTCATACAATCGATCCACAATGGTGATGGCTTGGATCAAGGCGGCTCCATCGGGTTTGAGAAGCTGACTGATGGTTTGGAAAAAGAGGGGGAATTGTTTCCAACCGATGGCTTCCACCATCTCGATGGATACCACCCGGTCGTATTGACCGCGCAGGTCGCGATAGTCTTGTTCCAGCACGGTGATCCGGGAGGAAAGTCCGGCTTCACTGACGCGCTGGTTCGCCAGCAGAAACTGTTCTCGGCTGATGGTCGTGGTGGTGACATGGCAACCAAAATATTTGGCGGCATAAAGGGCAAATCCCCCCCATCCAGTTCCAATCTCCAAAACTTGGGTTTCGGGGCCGACCTCCAGCTTGCGACAAATCCTGTCGATTTTGGAATTCGATGCTTCCGCTTGGCTTTGACCGGGATGTTCCCAGATCGCCGAAGAATACATCATGGTGTCATCCAACCAGAGCCGGTAGAATTCGTTGCCCAAATCGTAGTGGTCCCGAATGTTCTTCCGGCTGCGTTCCCGGGTATTTGGTTTGGTGGCACTCCAAACTTGCAGGATCGCCTTGGATAGGCGTGCTATTCCGGAATCCAGCCTGTTCAATGCGTCATGATTTCTCACAAACAAACGCACCGTCGAAACCGGATCGTCTACGCGAACCCAACCAGCCATGTAGCATTCGGCAAAACCGATGGAGCCGTGGATCACGATGTGTTCCCATGCCCGCGGATCCAGCACCTCGATTTGGGCTTTTAGGTCGGATGGGTTTCCAAACCGATGGACCGTACCCATTTCCAACATCTCCAGCTGTCCATCGGTAATCTGGCCCAATTTGGAGAGTAAAATGTGCCGGAATAATTTCGAGATCCATCCCGATGGTTGGCAAGGAGCTTGGGAAATTTTCGATAACATTTCATTTGATCCAAAGCATTTCGCTTGATCCATTTTTGACTGCCTTTGAAGAAGACGAAGGAATTGGACAGGACGATCCGCAATACGAATCACCGAATAAAGGAATATACCCTTCATGGGATTTGACGGAAACTGTTTTCTCAGAGAAGCCGACAGGAAGGAAGGCGAAGGGTTTCCAAAGGCACCTTAAGGTTTGATCGAAGCCCCAATGCGTCCGATGTCAAATTCGCTGGTGGGATCCTCATCCACCAGGGTGGGGGAGGAATCTTCCGAATCCAGCGTGAGGGGCGGTTCGTCCGGGGTGAGGGGGGCGGGGGGGATTTCTAACGGAGCCGAGGCGCTATCCGTGCTTTCTTGGAGCTGGATTTCGTCAAACCTTCGGAGGGCATCCAATAATTCAGCCATCGTCTCGCCGAAAATATTGGGCTCCAGCCGCATGGGCTCGTCTTGGAATCGAAAGATTCCATTCGTCCATCGAAAGATTTCCAGCAAAGAATCGGCCCCGACAATTTTACCGCATTGACCATGGCGCAAGCGCCCTTTGTCAAATCCAAAAACCGCCCGACCTCCTGATCGAGTGATCGTCAACAAACCCGTCATCATCCCGGCCTGAATGCTTTGGACGACCGAGAGGAAGGGGAAGATTTCCAAGTTGCCCCAAATCCCAGGGCGCAGAATTCGTTCCAACTGTTGGTTGGAAGCCCGCAAGCGCCGAGCCAACAAGCGGTTCAAAAGGGTCCCCAGCGCCCCGAACCGCGAGAGCAGTTCATGGAATCGATCGCGAGGGATCGCGACCAAAATGCAAGGCGTGATGCACCGGACAGAATTTGACACGGGCTGGCGGGTCAAGATCGACAGCTCCCCAAAGCATTCCCCGCGTTCGATCGTGGCTACACGCAGATCGCCCTCCACAACCTCCAATTTCCCCTGGATGACCAGAAAAAGTTCATGGTTGATCTGGCCACTGGTCAGCACGAGGTCTTTGGCTAAAAATTCTTTGCGCGGGCCGGAGTTCAACAACGCCAGCGACACCGCCTGGGGCAGCTGCAACAAGAAAGGGCGGCTTTCCAGGTCGCTTTCCAACAATCCTGGTTCCAGACCGGTTTCGCCTTCGTTTTCCAGCTCCTGGGTGGCACTCCAGGTTCCGCTGCACCCGATCCAAGAGCACTTCACATCCCCTTCTCCGGCGCTTCTCAAAAGGGTTCTGAGCTTGAGGAAGGGGACCAGGCAACATCCCGATCCGGCGTGGTGGATCGCAGGGGGCCGCAACAACAATCGATCTCCCGGGCGATGCAGTTGGCAGTTCGCAAGCCCTGTGGCCTCCAAAACCCACGACCCCATCAGTTGGGGTTGATCAGCGGAAGGTTTGTCTGGAAGGATCATTTCTTGGCATAAGATAACCCCCCAAACGAGACCTCCCAGCTACTATTCCAGGTATGCGTTTGTGCGTTTGCATTGGGCCTCGACTCCAAAGTCGGCGGGGGAGATTGGGAACCCATACGTCCATCCAGCGGCCCGACACCTCGGTCTGGATGGCGCCCAACCAACGGGCACCCAAAGGATTCCATTCCTGGGATTTCCTATGGGTGGATGCCGGACCAGCGGCCGAACGGCAAGTGCGCGCTTTTCTGCAAGAAGACGCGCCTCCGTCGGAAGTTCTGATAACCGGGTCTTGCTCGGCTTTGATCCGGGACATTCCCATGGGGTTTGGAATGTATGCCAACGAGGTGCTCGACCCCCAAAAAGGTCCCCATCGGCCCCAGCCACCGCGGGCGTTGTCCCTATCAGCGGTGCAAAAAGCCCTGGGTGGCGCCGCCCAGGCGGGCAAGTTTTTGACCACCGAAGTTCCTTGTGTGACACCAAGCCACAAACTGGAATCGGGGCACGGGTACGGCGCCATCGCCGTCGATCAAGACAGCGCCTTGGTTTGTCGACCTTGTGTCGAAATGGACGTTGGGCACGCGGTGGTGCGTTTCGTCTTGGATCCAGCCGAAGTCGATCTGAGTCCCGATCTTCCGGATACCGCCGAACGGATCCAATTCGCCGCCCGCGAATGTGAAATCGCCCTGTTCACGCTATTGGCGGTGCTATGAGGATTGGGCTAGATTCTCTCCTGCCCTAAATCGCCGAAAAGCGCAAGGCCCAACCTCAGGAATTCGATTCAATCACCTCGGGTTTGATTCCCCGAAGCCTGTCCCAAGCGGCGCCGGGGGGGGCGCCGAATGCCACGACTCTGCGAACCCGGCAGAGCACCTTTGGTGCCAAGGGCCTGGTCGAAGGGTGGCTTAGAGCCTATCCGTAAATAGCGATTCGCCCTGCGATCGGCTGCAAAGCCGCTGGTCTGCTTCAGGCTCGTTCACCGTAGTTCGGTTCACTACGCCTCGCTCGCCTTCATTGACCAGCA
>CAIKAA010000466.1 GCA_903825275.1 uncultured Fibrobacterota bacterium
GCCGAAACGTCCTTCATGAATGCTCATAGGCGAGCAAATCTACTCGACTTTGGCCCCTGCCACCGCGTAACAAAGCCCAAAATCGAGGCTTTTCACCCGGACATTCTGGAACCTTTGGTCCGCCAAAAGCCCCGCGTACCCCTGGACTGACTCGAATCGGCGGATGGATCGGACCAGATAGTCGTAGGCCTCGCGGCTCGATCCAAAGGCTTTTCCGACAAAGGGAATCGCGATCGGGGCGATGCCCCGGTAAAACACCTTGGCAGCGATCGTCGTGGGCTGGAAAAATTCCAGGGTGACAAAGGTGCCGCCGGGCTTGAGCACGCGCCAAACCTCTTGGGTTCCCAAAGCCAGATCATCGAGGTTGCGCATCCCGAATCCGCACAAAACCGCATCGAAGGTCGCGTCCCGAAACGGCAGACGCAAGGCATCGGCCTGAATTCCGGGAGGCAATCCCTTTTGGGGAAGGGGGACCATCATGCCAAAGGAAAAATCTGCCACGCGGGACTGCGAATCGGCGACTCCCGCGGCGCGGGCCGCGATCAAAAAATCTCCCGTCCCGCCGCAAAGGTCCAGAATTCGGTGCTGTTGTCGGGGAAGCAAGGCCACGGCTTTGCGCCGCCACACCAGGTCGCGCCGCGCCGACAGAACATGATTCAAGGTATCGTATCCACCGCTGATCCGGTCGAACATTTCACGGACGGCCTGACTCACAGTCCCAACTCCTTCCAAAACCCATCGACCCGCTCGACGATGGCTGGATCCTGGTCAATCAATTCCGGCCAAGTGCCGCGGTCGTACCCTTCGTCGGGGCGTTTTTTTGTGCAATCAAAACCCAAGGATTTGCCAGGACGCGAGGAATCCAAAACCACCACGTCTCGGGACGGATCGAGGTTGGCCCCGCCCACCACCAGCGCCATGGCCCCGGACTCCAAGGCCGCCGCGTCGTCGAAGACCGCCACGGCCAAAATTCGACTTGACAATTCCTGTCGCTTCAACGATTTGAGAAACGCCATGCCCTGACCGGCGGCGTTCTTGGCGATCTGGACCAGCAAAATCCGTCCATCGGTGCCTTCGGGAAGGGACGAATGAACCACCAGGGCATGGCCGCTTTTGTCAAAACTCCACGAGCTCGGGTCGTCGGGCGAGGCGCGAGGCAGCGAGTCCTCTTCGGGAAGACGCGAGGTGGCGTCGATCCCGATCTTGCCGCCAAAATCGCTGCGCCCCGCATGATCCAAAGTGTCGGCAGGCCCCTGGGACAAGGCCGTATCGCGGGCTGCGTGCCAATTTTTTCCCAAGGCTTCCAAAATCGCACGGTTGTCGCAAAGATCCACTTGGTGATCAACCGCCAAGCACATTTTGGTGAACATCATCTGTCCGGTCCCCCAAATTGCGTGGAAGGTTTTGTGGGCGTGACCGGGAAATCGCTTGCGGACGCCCGCGATCACCAAATTGTGAAACACGCCCTCGGGGGGAAGCCGCAAGTCGCGGATCTCGCCGTGCACGCGCCGCAACAAGGGCAGGAACAGCCGCTCGGTGGCCAAGCCCATCCAGTTGTCTTCCTTGGGGGGCAAGCCGACCACGGTGGCAGGATAGATCGCATCTTGGCGGTGAGTGACCCGGGTGACATGGAAGGCGGGGTACATGCCCTCTTGGGAATAGTACCCGGTATGGTCTCCAAACGGACCTTCGAGACGAAGGTCCTCGGGGTCGACCCAACCCTCCAGAATAAAATCCGCCTCGGCCGGAACCCGAAGGCTGTGTTCCTTGCATTCCACCATCGGAACCCGTCGGCGTTGGAGAAATCCCGCCAACAACATTTCGAAGACATCGGGCGGCAAGGGGGCTGTGGCGGCCCAAGTCAGCACCGGAGGTCCTCCCAAAGCCACCGCCACCGGAATTTTGCGCTGGGCCTCGTCCAAGTGGCGCCGGCCATCCTTTTGGCGCTGCCAATGCATGCCGGTGGTGGTGCGGTCGAACACTTGCATGCGGTACATCCCGCAATTGGCCTTGCCATCGGGGGAGCGCGAAAAGACCATCGGGAAAGTGAGGAACGGTCCGGCGTCATGGGGCCAGGTCGTCAAAACCGGGATTTCTCCCAGATCAACCGACGGTTGGACCACGGCTTGGACAGGGCCGTGAGCCACCGTTTTGGGGAATACGTGGCGCAACTCGGCCAGCCGAAGCGCCAAGTCCCAACCTTCCCCAAGGCTTTTGGGAGGCTCCATTTCAGCGAGCCTGGCGACGCGTTGTTCCGCCTCACGCAAGGACTCTGAACCCAACGCCCACGCCATGCGGCGCTCGGATCCCAAAATATTCACCGCCACGGGAAACCGCGAACCCTGAACGTTGGTGAAAAGGAGCGCCTTGCCGCCGCCGCTTTGGTGCATGACCCGGTCAGCGATTTCCGCGACCTCCAAATGCCGGTCCACGGATCGGTCGATGACGGCGAGTTCGCCCCGTTGCTGGCAGAAATCCAGAAACGATCTCAGAGAAGTGAAGGAAGGTACCACAGGCAAACAAGATACCAAGTGCTACACTGAAACTTGGTCGATCCCTTTTACGACTCAGGTCCTCCAAACCATGCTCGAATCCCATGCTGACGAACCAACCCAGCTTCAAGAACTCTCTCCAAAGGCGAGGGGTGGAATTTTCTCCCCCCTGCGTTCCATGGCGACGCTTTGGAACGCCCCGCTCCCCAATGCCCGTTTTCTGATCGTTTCCGGCAGCTTTTGGACCGTCAACCTCGCCATCACCGAGCCTTATCGATTTTTGTTCTTCAGCCGCCTCGGGCTATCCCCTGAGGAGATCGGAAAGCTTTTTGCCGCCGATTTGGCGGTCCGTTCGATCGGCCTATTGCTCTCGGGATTCACCCAGCGCCTCTTTGGGGCCAAACGGATGCTGGTGGGGGGAGACGTCATTTCTTGGGTTCTGCCGTATTTGATCCTGGGATTTTCCAGCCGTCCCTGGCACATCGTCTTGGCGGTCCTGTTGACCTCTTTGAACGCCTTCTCTTCGACTCCCTACAATTGCCTGCTAGCCGAGGGAATGCCCCCCGAACGCCGCACCAAGGGATACGCCTTCCTCTTCCTTTGGAACCTTGCTCCCAGTCTTTTGGTCCCCTGGTTCGCCGGTTGGCTGATCAGTTCCCACCCGTTTGGCCCCACCCTGCGGGTGCTGTTTTTGGTCCAAGCCGCCTGCATGGCCATCGGGATTTCCTGGCGCGGTTTGAAACTTTCCGAGCTGCAGGCCTCGTCCACCTCCAGCGAATGGGGAATCCTGCGGACTTTTCGTGAATTGATCTGGAGACCGCAATTTTTGGCCGCCTGGGCGGCTCTCGCCACCGCGGGAATGTTTCAAAGCCTTTGGACAGCATTCTTTGCCATCTACCTCTCCAAACACCTCCATTTGCCCGACACTCTGCCTGCCTGGAACATCGAAATTTCCACCATAGGATTTGTGGTGGGGACTTTGGCCATCCAACCTTTCCTGGGCGAATCGAAGGTCTCGCTTGTGGCGGCCATGGCTTTGGTGTTCCAAGCCCTATTGATCGGCGGCTATTACCTGCACCCGGGCTTTGGCGGTGTATTGTCCCTGGGCTTTGCCGGAGGAATCACCGCCTCCCTGTCGGGAGCCGCGACCAGCTCCCTCCTCACCTCCAGCTTACCCGAAAATGCCCGGCACCATGGCTTTGCTCTGAGCTTTGTGGGAGTGCACCTCACCGGGGCCCTGTGCATGCCCTTTGCGGGTCACCTCCTTCAGTCCAACTTGGCCCTGTTCCCGGCACTCGCCATCGTTTTTTTGTTGGCTTGGGCCGCGAGCCTCGCCTCTTGGTCTTCCGCCAAAGGTTCCCAGCCCTTCCAAACCACGGCCTGAGTGGCGAACCGCCTTTCCATCACCTCCATGGCTTGGGCGTTCGAATCGACCAAAATGCAGTCGCGGTCATTTTTTGTCGCCGCTTCTCCAAACGAACCGCTCCCCGCGAAAAAATCGCACAAAAGGTCTCCCGGACGGGAATGGACCCGCACGATGCGTTCCAAAATCCCCAACGGTTTTTGCGAAGGGTAGCCCGTCTTTTCGCTCGATTGCGGACTCACAATGGTGTGCCACCAGGTATCGGTGGGACTTTTGCCCCGTTTAGCCTTTTGGGTCCCCACCATCCAGGGAGACAGGTAGGGAATCCGGTCGCAGGCCTCCAAGTCAAACACGTAATCATCGGGATTCTTGGCGTACCAATAAATCGAATCGTGCTTGGCCGGCCAGCGCTTTTTCGTGCGTGCCCCATAATCCCAGGCCCAGATGATTTCGTTCAAAAACGATTCGCGTCCAAAGATGGCGTCCAAGAGGATTTTGCAATAATGGGCCTGGGGGCCACCGATGTGGAAGAACAAACTCCCCTCATCGGTCAGAATCCGTCGCGCCTGAACCAAGCGTTCTTCCAAAAACAGAAGATATTCATCTTGGTGAAAGATGTCGGAGAACGACCGGGTCCCCACCCGCATCGATTTGTATCGTTGGTCTTCAAAACCCAAATGTCCTGAACCCTCAGCCTGGCGCTGGATCTCGATCTGGTGGCGGTGCATGACCTTGCCGGTATTGTACGGGGGATCGATGTAAATCAGCGAAACCGACCGATCCGGAATCACCTTCAGGACGTCCAGGTTGTCGCCGTAATGGATCACCAACCTACCCACATCGCCTCCTTGGCCCTCTCCTCGAAAAATCGCGCCCAAACCAGAGAAGATTAGAACTTTTGCGATGGCCTCAGTGGATGATTTCCTGACCTCTATGAGGAAGATCTGGGATCCGGGCAATCAGATGGGTATTTTGCAATGCCAATCTCAGAGAACCGGACCTGTGGCGAGTCGAGCGATTCCACTTCCACCAAGTTGGTGCGAAGCCAGGATTGGCGCTCTCGGATGCAGGTCAGTTTTTGTCAAACCTCATCTTTCCCAAAAATCAAACTCGAACCTTAGGAATGGACTGGATGAAATCTTTGCTGTACTTGATCCTTGCCGTCTGTGCGACCCATTCCCAGGAACAAATCACCCTGGAAGTGCGCTCCTTGCACGATGCCACGGGCTTCACCTCCAAACTCTTCTCGCGATGCGGTCGGAACGCCTCCTTTTCCTCGATCGTTTCCGACTCCCTGGGAAACCGCAAGATCGCCATCATCCATGATCGAGAGTCATGGCAGTTCGAGTCGAAAACCAAGACCGGAGGATATTTCGAAGACATCGGAAAGTCCTTCGATATTTATCTCCCCATCTTCGCCGACTCCCAAGTCATGAAAAAGAACGAGATCGTGGAATGGGGACGGGAAATGGAATGGCTTGCCAAGGGTCGCGAAACGGTGACCCAGACCTTCCTTCGTGGAGGAATCACCTATTCCTTCCTTCGCGACAGCGTTCCCCGCCAGCTGATCGTGACCAGGAATTCCGACACTTTGGGCGCCTACCTCTACACCTCCTACAAAATCGATCCGGGTTGCGATGAGGCCTTGTTCAGCCAACCGAACGGGGTCGACTTTTCCAAATCCGCCGCCGAAGACCTGAAGTGGATTTTTTTGGATTGGACCAAGCCGATGGAGAAGCAACGCATGAAGTTGTACTCCACTTTGGGAATCTTGAAACGTCTTTCTTTGATGGGCCCGTTGTTGTCCGAAAACAAGCAACTTCCCATGATCGGATTTTTGGCGGGGATGAACGAAAAATTGGCCGCCAAGAAAAAGCTCGAATTGATCTCCTATACCATCCAACATCCCAAGGAAATGGGAACCCTCCTTTTCAAAAAGTCGCTTCGCTTCAACGTCGATTCCTTGCGCGGTTTAAAGATCCAGAGTCCGGGTCAATTCGACTTTTTTTGGGGGCATTATTATGCCACCCGGAATGTGAAAGACCTCCAATTCATCGTCTCGGCGTTTTCTACCAAGGACACTTCTTTTGCCAAGACCGCCACCGCGGAATTCATCAACGCCTCCAAGAAAGCCGCGACGTGGTCGGTCAAAAGCCACCTTTCCACGCTGGATTTCTTCAAATCGGATCTAAACAAATCGGCCGCGGAAGTGGACGATCCATCGACTCTTGAATTTCTCCGGTGGGCCCTTACCCAATAAGCGCCCCCCCTCTCGCGGCCCCCTGGATCAACGCGTTTCAAGCGCCGCCTTGACGGTCCAGGGAGGCGGTTTTCTTTTCTAGGTCAAACCTTTTCCACGATCACTGCGGTGCCATAGCAAAGCACTTCCGTGACGCCCTGCATGACCTCGGTGGCATCGTAACGGACTCCAATGACCGCATTGGCCCCGATGGTGTTGGCGTGCGTTCCCATCATTTCAAAAGCCTGCCCCCGTGCCTTTTCGCAGAGACTGGTGAGAATCGTGATGTTCCCGCCAAACAGGGTCTGGATTCCCGCCCCGATGTTTCCAAAAATGGATCGCGACCGAACCGTGATGCCGCGTACCACCCCAAGAGTTTGCACCACGCGGTATCCTTCGAGAGTGAAGGTTGTGGTGGTCATTTCATGTCTCATGTGGGTCTCCTTTGAGGGGGGTGAATCCTGAACAAAAAGGTTAGAAATGAAATCGGATTCCCCCCTCTGTCAAAGAGGCCCCCTCCTCAGAAGGGAAGAAGGATCGCGGTCTCCATTTCCAAGGCAGCCACCTTTGCCAATCGGCGACGAAAGCGATCCGATCCGACGAAGTTTGCTCCCAGAAAGATTTTGACCAGGTCCCAAGCCAAGGACGGCCCGGTGATGGCGGCTCCGAGACACAGGACATTCATGTCGTCGTCCTCCACACCTTGGTGGGCCGTAAAACAATCGGTCACCAAGGCTGCTCGCACTCCGGCCACCTTGTTGGCCGCGATGCAAGCCCCCACTCCGCTCGCGCAAATTGCCAGCCCTCGGGCCAATACTCCATCGGCGACAGCCTTGGCCATCGGCACGACAAAATCCGGATAATCGTCGTTTTCGACAAGGTCGTGAGCTCCGAAATCAACCACCCGACACCCAAAATGTTCCAGGGCTCGCGCCAACTTTACTTTCAACTCAAACCCACCGTGGTCGGCAGCAATCCCAATCTGATTCATGCAGTTCCCTTCCTTGACTCCAACCCATGTCCCTCGGGAATTTCCGAGGAGCAAATTCCCATAACCTCCGTTTGATCCGGTTTCCGATACCGGTTGAACAGCTCGCTCAAGGACTTCTCGAGGGAGTGGATGTACTCCGAAAGGCTCCAAGCCACTTTCTGTCCATTGACAGAAAACTCGAATCCTCCGAGCAATCCCGGATCGGTTTGGAAAACCACCGTGGTTTCAAACCCGAAGGTCGAATCCAATGCATGTCGAATTTCCTCGCGTTGATTTCCAGCCAGTTCGAAGGCACTGCGCAACATCGCTGGCACAGGCGAGGTGCGCAAGGCGAACTGCAAGATTTTCCGCTCCGCGTGGTCCATTTCCCCCAAGCGACCGAGGAAAGCCTCTCCAATCCGATTTTCGAGGTTCACCGAAGCAAGGTCCGCCAAGGCAACCTTCGCGATGCTCCAAATATCCTGCTGCGCCCTGCGTCCCAGATCCTGATTCAGAATTTCTGATTCCGTGTTCTGGCGCTCCTGTCGATGGAAGTGCAACTCTGGAGCTTTTCTCCAAGCCTCTTCCAATAGAATCCGACGCTTTTCGGCCATCACCACGCTCGCCATTTCTCTCCTTGAAGCTCGATTCCCATCGAACTCCAGGTTTTTGTGGCCTAATTTCTGGTCGCGCGGTTTCCCTTCGACGGAATCAGAAACATGGACGAGACGTTTTTCGAACCTTGATTTTTCGGCGACTTCAGCCTCTTGTGACATGATCCCGAACCGTCTTGTTCGAGACCGACTAGTGCGCGCGGACGGCATTTTGAATTTTTCTGATCATTTGATTGCCCCACATTTCGCGCCACCAAGTCAACAAATGCCGAACCGTGAGGAATCCGACCAAGCACAATGGCAAGCCTTCCCAATAAAGGATTCCAAGCAGACAAAAC
>CAIKAA010000467.1 GCA_903825275.1 uncultured Fibrobacterota bacterium
CGATCTGAGTTGCTATTCGGTCTAAACTCTATACCGTTGGCTGAAGTCAAATGGAAAGACCCATTAGCCGAATTGGCGAAAATCCACGACGTATCGACCGGATAACCCACCGATCCCCAAAACATCCTTGAGGAAGGACAGGGCAGACGGGCTGGCCTCGGCAAGCATGAAGGGGACCACTTTCACGCCTGCCAAATTTGATTTTTTCCCCGTGAAGACGCGCTTGAGGTCACTCTTTGAGATGGAGGTGATGGGGCTTGTTGGACTGGTCACAACAGCCCAGTCGGCGGCCTTGGTGATGGCCGCTGCAAAGAGGAGGACGGCGATGATCTTGTTCATTCAGTCATCCTTCCTTAAAACGCCACCGAAAGCTGGGCGTCGAGTTCTTCGACAGCCAGATCGGACGGGGTGTAGGTATTGGCAAGCTCTCCGGTGGAGAAGTTGACTTCGTCGATGCCGACATGGGAATACTCGAGTTTGAGCCGGACATTGGAGTAAATCCCGAAATTCAAACCCGCGATCCAGGTCTGGAATCCCTCCATGGGGATGCCGGAAAGGTACAGGCCTCGGTTGTTGTCCGCGCCGGTCCAACCAATGGATTCATGCATCACGTAGGGGGCCACCTCAAACGTCTTGACCAAGAAATCCAGCGGAATGGTCCGACTGACGAGAATGTACCAGGAGTTGAACTCGGTTTCCTTGTCCCCGTCCAGCAAGTTGATCACCTTGCGATGGTTCCATTCTCCTTGAACCAGAAGTTTGTTCCACCGAATTTTCGTGTCCAATCCGTAACAGATTTCACGGGCGTAAAGCGATTGGGTGGTCTGAATGGTCGTTTTCGCAAGGTCAGTTGTGGGTTCCTGGGTGGGGACATCCACCGAGGTCACCGGGATCGTCGCCCATTCCTCGGTTTCGCGAATGGTTCCGGTGTGGAAGGTTCCTCCCAGTCGAATTCCGTCCAGGGTGGACAGGTCCAATTGCAAGTGGGAACCCCAGGCCCAATCGTCCAGGTTTTGGGGATCTTGGCCGTAATCATAACTGCCCGTGACATCCAATCCGCCACGGCCAGTCGAGACCCAACCCATGTAGGAAAGGTCCTGGTCCATCACAACGTTTTTCCCAAAAGCCTGAACGCCGGTTTGGGATTCGGGAAACATGGCGATAAAGGTGGTTTGGTAGGGCTGGCGCACGGTGAGGATGGCGGGGGACCCGTGATCCACGTTCCAGATCCCAGCGGGGGTGATGAACTTGCCCACCCGGAAATTCAGCTCGTCGTTCACCAAAATGTCCAAATGGACCCTTGGGAGGGAAATCCCGTGATCTTTTCGCAAGGTCGAGGGGTTTTGCAATGCTTCTTTGGCCCGGATTGCTTGCCCGATTCCATGAACCGTTTTGGCAAGGGTGTCTTGGGTGAGCGAATCCGCCAAATGTTCCAGGAAGGGGCTTGGGAGACTAGAATAGGGCGCGGTGTTTTGGAGGTACGCGAGGAACCCAGACTTGGTCGCGGTCCCAACCTGAGAGTAGACGCTGGAATAGACCGAGGTGGAATCGATTCCGATTCGTTGCCCCGGATAGGTGATCTTGGCGGGGTCGCGGTTCAAGGCCACTTCGGCGAGGAACCGCACGTTGGGATTGGGTTTCCAATCGAAGTAGGTGTTCACATGGTCCACGAATAGACCCGTGTTTGGAGCGACAATTCCGTACTGGCGTAGGAAATTGTCCTGGGAATACCAGCCGTCATAGGATCGCACGTCGGCAAACCCATAGGCCTTGAAGGCAGATTCATCGGCATGGATGGCAGTGGCGACCGCTCCCAGGACGAAGAAAAAATGGTAGACACGTGTTCTTGGCATGAATCCTCCGACATCCCCACTGTGAATGCCCTTAGGGATTGGAGCCTTGATTATTCTCATCGTGCGGACTCCCCGTCAATGACTTTCGGACCCGGGTGGGATCGGGTGCTTGCCAAGGGCGCCTTCTGGATCCAGCCAAGAAAGGGGATGCGCCTCAACCTTCCCCCTTCCCTCTTCTGGGCGATGGTCGCTGGAAATGACGCCGAGCTCGCGCTCCCCTTAGGTGGTGGAGTAGGAAAATGTCCAGTAGGGCTTGTCTTGGCGGAAAAAAGCTACAGTTCCCAAAAGGCCTAGTATTGATCGATCATCGAAATCACTCAAATAGGGATTGAATGAATGTCCAAGAAAGGGAGCTGTTCAGGTTCATTAAATTATGCCGTTTGGTTGAAAAATAGAGGGGCTGTGATCCACTCAATGACTGGTGTGTTTGTCTTTTGCCTTCTTGTCCTCGTCCAATTGGCTGGTGCAGAATCAAAGGTCTGCTTGTCTTCGGGGATGGGAAATTCTAGTTCAAACTTTCCCGACTCGATCAATAAAAATGAAGTATTGAAAGTGGCGTCCATCGATTCGAACTCCTGCGGGATTGCCATGAAAAAATGGCCCTATCAAAAAAATACCTATGTTCTCTACTCGGAAGCCAGAACGGGCGACAACGAATATGTGATGGATCGCATCATTTGCCTTCTTGAGAAGGTCAACAAATCCTTTGTCGTGCGGGCAAGATATGAATCGAGCGATCATTTGTTTGCTTTCGAGTCTTTTGATTTCGCCCCCTATTCTATAAAAAAGAATCGCGTTGCTATTGGAATTCGATTTGGCAAGCAAGGCGCGACACATGGGGGAAGTTTTCGTTGTTCCAAGCTGGCACTTTTTGCGCCGGATCAGGGCGAGCTCCCGCAAGTCTTTGAATCTTTGTCGGATTATACGGCGGATGGAAATGGCGTGGCCTATGATTCCGAAACGGGGTTTGAGTATGATTTCCATGCGATTTTCAAGATCGCCAAGCCTGACCGAAGTGGATATCACAGGATTGAACGAGTGGCTCAGAATTCCAAATTGGTGTATGTTTGGGGCGAGAATGGGTACCAATCAAATCGGGATCGAGAAAATGAACTTGACTGCATTGGTGATTCGGTTGAATATTGTTTTTGTAATGAATGAAGGTAGGGGGGACAGCATATTTTCGTTTTGTCGGCCGTACGCCACTCGAACAGAAGGGGCGTGTCAGCGGAAAGCCACGAGGTGGGCCGCGACATCTGGCAAGCTGTGCTGGAACAAACCTGGAAACCCCACCGCTAGGACAATCGAGATCGGGAGTTCCCAAGCCGAGGCTCTGGCAAGGTTTGACGTACATGCGATTGGTCAAGGAAATCGAATTCATCTTCTTGTGGTCGATGGTTTCTCCCAAAGCGTTTTGTTGAGATGGGGAAGCGTTGAATCGCCGCGGTGGGGAGCTTTGCGATCCATGCAAGTCCCCGGCTAAATATTTTGGTGAGTTGCTTGAGAAAGGTTGGCCCGGATTCGTCACCGCTTTACCAAGCGCCAGTTAAGGGGGACAAGATTATTTCCAGCCTACCCTTGTGCCGTACCGCACTTCTTCATAGAATTCAATGTGAGACTTCTGGCTGAAGAGGTCTGTTCGAGATCGCTCACGAGACCAATTTCCGCATCTGCCAATTTTTGATCGCCTGAAAAGGGTGGTGATGGATTTGATGTTCCGGAAAGTGGATCGGTGCCGCGACACGAACCCTTGTCGTGATCCAACGCCTTTCAAATCCCTCACTGCCTAGGTGGCCTCCAAATGACAAATTCTTCGTCTGCGAAAAAACCGATCCTCTTCAAAGTTGAGTTTGATGATGTCAAAGGACTGAACAACATTCTCTTTCCCAAGGAACCGGATGGTTTCATCGTTCCGGAGTCGGACGCAATCGAGCAGCAAGAGCCCCGATTGATCGTCATCAAAGGGGAACCAGGGACCGGCAAATCGTTGTTGTGCGCTCAGCTCTTGCAACATTTCGTTCGCGACCTTCCTTCCGACCGATACATTCGATACGTTTTAATGAATGAAAAAAGTCCCAGTCTTCGGAAGACAATCCATGATTTTTTTGATTGGGAGTTTGGGGATGAAATAAAAATCCCGGCGGATCCTTCAGTGGAATTAAAAGATCCCGGGGTTTTTGAAAGGTGGGATTGGAAGGCGAAAGTGGGAAGCGAAAACAAGGATTCTACCGTGATTGTTCAAACATCCATTCATGCTTGGTATCCAGGTGTTTTTGATGATTCACTTTATGAAAAAATACCGGAAGATTGTCGCTGGAGTGGGTATTCGTCTCGGTTGGTTTTTTCGCAGGACGATGAAATAAATAATTCTTGTATTCCGAAGAGGGCTAAATTGTCTCCTGCGGCCATATTTTTGGATTCCTTGAATCTGATCAATAGTCGAATGTCCCACGCGGCAATGCGGGAATTTTTGTTGATGACGAAAAGCAAAACTTGCTTGACATTTGTTGTATTAGAAGATTATTTGGATAATCATAGTGATCAATCGGCTTTGTTGTTGTCAGAAATTGAATTTTTAGCCGATTGCATCATTCATTTGCGTGCCGAAGATCGGCTTGGATATGCTACCTATAATATCCAAGTTCCCAAAATGCATTTCAAAAAACAAACCCAAGGCAAGCACCATTATGCTATTGGATTAAAAGGACATCCAACCTCTCACATCGAGGATTCTCGCCGAGGAATCATTGTGTACCCATCGCTGCATTATGTATTGACCGGAGCCTTGAATCAGACGTTCACGGTGCAAAATGATTTTGTTCGAACGGGGATTGGAAGATTGGATGAAATTCTCAATGATCGCAATCCCGAGAAAGCCATTCCGAATGATTCGATGTTTGCCTTGGAAGGTGATTTTGGGTTGAATATGCTTCCCTTCGGAATGAATCTTTTGTGTGGCGGTTTGGTGCGCTTTGATTTGAATAATTCTCCTCGATGCGGTAAAGATGTGTTGTTGATTTCCTTGAGCGAAGAAGGTAATCTCAATGTGTTTCGTGAAGCCTTTTTTAAGGGGGAAAAATTCAAGGACCCTGACAAGTACAATGTAGGAAATTACTTGAAATGGCGATTCCACAATGATGTGGTCACCGAAGGAATGATGGCCGAGGCGATCTTTAACGCTCTTGATTTAAAGGCGGATAAGGCGAAAAAGGCGGAAGATGCCGCTAAAAAATTGTACCAAGCACTCCAGCGTCCATTCCTGATCAAAATGGATGCGAAGATTCCAAAAGTAGGAATCAAATCTTTTGAAAGATTTCCGGAAAAGAATGGAGATTCTGATGACGTCGCAATTCTGATGCTCAAGGAGGTATTGTCGGTTTTGAAAGTCGATGATGCGCAGGAAAAACTGAAGAATATCCTTTCGATCTTGAAGGGCGTCGCGCCTCGGAATGCAGAGGGAGTCAAATTGGAAATCAATTCTTTGGATCCTAAATTGGAAAGTTTGGTGTATGGTATTGATGAAAGCAATGATGATTTTGTAATTCATTATCCGATCATCAATGGGCATGGGAATCCGGTGAATGA
>CAIKAA010000468.1 GCA_903825275.1 uncultured Fibrobacterota bacterium
ACTCGGCAGAAGTTCAGCCTAACGGCCAGTTGCCCACCTGACACTTGTTGAGATACAGGAAAAGCTCATTGCCCCGAACGAACCGATCGGAATCCGGCATCTCCGTCGTGATAATAGGGAAAATTATTGGACCGATACGCCGAACGGAAGATGGAAGCAGTGTCACTCCAGCAACCACCACGGGCTACCCAGAAATCCCCATCGAATGGCCCCTTGGGATTCAAGCTTGAGCTTGTGGAGTAATTGCCATAGCAATCATTCGTCCACTGCCATACATTTCCTTCCATATCATAAAGCCCAAAGGCGTTCGGGCGTTTGGTGGCCACGGGGTGAGTTTGATTGAAGCTATTGTTCGCATACCAAGCGTATTGACCCACGGTGGCATCGCTCGAATCGTCGCCCCAATAATAGGCAGTTATCGTTCCTCCTCGGGCAGCATATTCCCTTTCCGCCTCGGTGGGCAACCGGTAGCCTTTTTTGGTGAAATCGGCGGCAATTCCGTTCAATTTCGAGGTTCCGTTCCCCAAGGTTCCTTCAAAACTTGTGTAGGAATAAACCGTGTCCAAATTCATTGACTTGCTACGGGCATTGCAGAACAGGACCGCGTCAAACCAAGTGACGTTTTCCACCGGGCAGGTCGCCCCGCAAGTGCTGAAAATCGACGGATTAACTCCCATCAAAGCTTGGTATTGGCTCTGGGTCACCTCGGCGCTATCCATCCAAAACGAAGAAAGCGTCACGGCGTGCTGCACTTCATCTGGATCTCGACCCAATTCCGACACCGGACTTCCCATCTGGAATGTTCCTCCTGGGATGAATTTTGTCCCATCACTCCCGACCCGCCTCCAACTGACCGCCGAAGGGAGAATGCCTGGGTTTGACGGAATCGCGATGGCCCGAATCGTCATCGAGTCGTTGGTCGGAAAAACCAGACTGTCGGTGTACACGGAATCGGACACCGTTGGCACTCGCCCATTGCGCGTATAATGGATGACCACTCCCGATGTCGGGCACGATAAGCCCACCTTGTAGAGGGAGCCCCCTGGAGAGGAACCCAAGTTGATCTGAACCATTTGGGCTTTGAGAGTCAACGACCGGCTGAAGACCAATGTGCTTGGATCGTCCTTTTTCGCGAATACAATCGCCTTCAAGATTCGGCTGGAGTCCATCCACAAGCTATCCGCGTACAAAGGCGAAGCGCGGTCAGGAGTCGTGCCGTCCAAGGTGTAGTGGATTTCGGCATCCGGGGTGGGCGAGGTCAATGTCAGCCAAACTGGCTTGTCGTATTTGGTGAGTTCAGGGGAAATGGAATCCCAGGCCTTGGCGTGAACAGCCATCTCTGAAACACCCCGGGCTCTGAAATTGAAGTTCCAATCGACCACACCGCTGGGATTCCATCCCCCCTTGGTCCCAATCGCCGAAATCCGACAGAAACTGTCTATAAAAATGCCTTTTGCCGAGTCGTAGGGAAGAGACGACTCGGTAGGATCGGTGCCGTCTCGCGTGTAGCGAATCGATGCTTTGGGTGTCCGCAACGTCAAGAACACCCGGATCGGCTGGTCGAAGGTAAAGCTGGCCAAAGGGGTTGTGGCGGAATCGAGTGCGGCCAGGGAGTTGTGATCCCATTTGGGCTCGTTCACCGTGCCACCCGAGCGCGTCGCCGTCACCGAGCGGATGTCCATCTTGCTCACCTGGGGCTCCGTGCTGGGAGGAAGCTCGGAGGTCGCCGTCCAGATCACCACACCTTGTTGGAGGCCTTGAGCGGCAATCTTCACGCCTTGATCACTGGGTGCATCGACACTCCCGAAGCGAAGGGTGTCGTTTTTCCGAAAGGCGAGTTCCGTATCGAGCAGAACCGTTCCGCTAAAGGTCGAAGCGTTCATTCTGACCGAATCCGTCGAGAACCAGACCGAGTCGGCAACGGTCGCTGCGGATCGCTCCCACCGGATGGCAATGGGCCGCGAACCCGCCCCATTGGGATCGGTGGTTTCTTGGCGTTGGCAAGAAGACACCAAAGCGGCGACGGAACAGACCCAAGCCAAGTTTCGACCAAATTTTGTCACCTTCATCGACCGGTCTCCAAGGTCAGGTCGACCCGGCGCGGAGGTGCCGCCGCTGGCGTTCCATTTCCGTCATTTTGGGTCAAGAGCAGCACCGCCGCGACCGCGCTGCCGGCAACCACCGTACCGCCCGCCACCCACACCCAGGGATTAACCCCGGTTTTCTCTTCGGTCAGCACCGTCCGGGAGCTGGTTGGCTTCTTCTTCCCGGAAAGGATCTCGGCCATTTCTGGGCATCCTCCCCGCAACACCGTTTCGAGTTTGCCCTTGATGTCCAACACATGGCTGCCGGCCACCGCGCCGGTGCCCACATCGACCATTCGCGAGGTCAAACTCCACAATTTGTCCAGGCGCGTCACGTCTCCTGTGACAATTCGTTCGACCCCCAACAACTGCCCCACCTCCACTTGGCAATCATTGGTGTTGCACGCACCGCTCTGTTGAAAACCCTGCTCGCGTAAAATCGCATCCACATTGCGACGTTCCAGCACCCGGAACATTCCCGTGGCCATGAGCTCGGATTCAAATCGACTCGTGATCGCCGCAAGTTCTTCCTTCTCCACTGCCGAGTTCCCCGTGAACGGCAAGACCGCGACATTGAGGAGCCGATGACCAACTTGGGTCGGTGTCGGTGCAGCAGGAACAGGGGTCGTTGCCCCTGGCAGAACAAGATTTACCGGTGGCTTCGCGGAGTCGGCTCCCAAGGCCTGATGTGCGTCGGCGGGGATGTTTTTCGGACCCGGGCCGGATGAGGCGGAATCTGCACTTTGAGCCAAAACAATGGTCGCCAACGACAGGGTCGTCACCACCAAGACTTGAAAGTGCCTCATAGAAACCTCGCCAAGGAGGATAGGACAGGTCCGTAACAAATTTGCGGCGATGGTCGGCGCATGAGCAAGAAATCGTAGCAATCATAGGTGATCACAACATCCATTATTCTAATGCCTGACAATTTCGCCATAGCTCGAGGCCTTATTTGACCCGTTGCCGCCTGTGAAATCCTTCCTATGCTTTCGCTGGCGAGGATAGACTCCGATTCCCCAACGCCGAAATTCCTGCAGACATTGGACGGTAGAAAAGGGATGGCGCTAGGTTTCCTAATGCGTCTCAGGTACTTCAACATACCTGGGACAGATCGACCGACTTGATTCCTTTCCGCTTCTAGCGCAACAACCCCATTTTGCCACGCCGAGCGAGACTAAACTTTGGTCGGAGAGAATTTATCTAGTTCGCCCCAGCGACTGCATTGACAATTTCCATGCAGTGATGGAATGGGCACTTTGGTGTTTGGCATATTCCACCAAAGATGCCATCACTTCCAGGAGATGGTGTCTGCTTTGGTTACGTCTCCGACTCCAAGTAGGCTCCGATCCCCATTTCCAAAAGCTCCCTGCTGGGCCGACAGTCGGTGGACAAGATCTCGCCGCTGCGATTCTTGGCCACCGAATTGCAGCCGCCACCGCAAGCCAGGGCCTGAGCGCAATCCCTGCATTCGGACAACGAAACGGTGTCGCGCGCTTGCCATTTCCCCACCACCTCGCGGTCGAGCTGGGCTTGGGGCCAAAACCTACCCAATTCCTCGCCGGGCTTGCCCACCGTGGCGGTGCAGGCGAAGATGCGCCCGCGGGAATCGAACGCCCATTCGGTCTTGGTGCCGGTGCAGGCGTCGAAGAGCGGCTTTGGAAGTTCGCCGTGTTCCCACAGGAACTTGCTGACAGAGAACGACGGGCGGTGGTATTCCAGGAATTCGGGATGGTCCTTCACAAGCTGGAGAAGGTCTTCGGCCAGTTCCACCCGTGAGTACAACGGGCCTTTGCCGAGCGCCGCGTGACAGGAATGAAGCTCGTAGTTGCGGCCAAGCTGGGTCTTGAAGCGCGGGTTTCCCGTCCACCCCCGCTCCACGGCGATGCGCGCGAGCTCGGGAAGAAAGGGCAGATTCTGTCGATCGACCACCGAACGCAAATTGATGGTGTGCCCGGCGGACAAGGCCGCGTCGATGCCATCGGCGATGGTGGCGAAGGTCGCCTTGCCGCCCGCCAAGAAACGTCGCGCATCGTGGGATTCGGGAGGGCCGTCCAAGGTCACCTGGATTTCGCGGATTTTCGCCAAAGCCAGCGTGGGCAGGTACTCCACCAAGCTATGCCCGTTGGTGACCACCGCGACTTCAAGATGCGCGGCGGCGGCGCGACGCAGGAATTGGGCGATGCGCTCGCGTGGAGCCTCGCCCGGAAGCAGAGGTTCGCCGCCAAAAAGTGTCAGGTCCTTGCGACGCCCTGCAAATTCCTTGGCAATGTGCGCGAAGAAGGAATCCATGATCTCGTCGGTGAAGCTGGCGGGTTTTACGCCGTAGTCCTCCTGGAAGCAGTAGTCGCAACGAAAGTTGCAACCGTACCACGGCACAAAGAAGATCTGGACCTCGTCCGATTCGCGGTTGTCCAGGAAGTCCAGGTAAGCGCGCTTCCAGCGTTTCTGTTCCTCGACAGGATCTGTCCAATAACCCTTGGCGACCCATTCGGCCGGGTCATCGGGAATTCCGCCATCCAAGAGCGGGCGAGCCGATTTCTCGTCCAGCAGGTCGGCGTTCCCGGACAACAGATTCACCACGAACGGCGTGTTTCGTCCTCTGGTGCGACCGACGATATTGTGTTTGGACCATTGCATCGAAAATCTCCGATCAGTCAAATAGCGGCATCACACGCGCCAGGGATGCGCAGGGCCATCAGGGCCGTGGTTAAACGTAAGGGTCGGGCATGGTTCGACAAGCTCACCACAGGTGCCCGACCCCCAAACCAGATACCACGGCCGCAGCGAAGCGAAGCCCGAAGCAGCCCGACCGCGGCGCAAGCCGTGGGGGCGCCCCTACCTAATCATGACAACCCGCCACAATGGTCGAGATTTTTGCGCAGCACTGCGCCACCGGGGCGCAGCATTCCTTCTTGCGGATCAATGATTTCATGATTCCTCCTTTCGTGATGACATTTTCTGGATTATCCGCCGCAGCAGCGACGGAGCTTGGGTTTAGCCCCTTGCAGGGTGAAACTGGAGACCTCGATCTGGCCCTTGGCGTAAGGCGCCGATTCCTCGAGGATGGATAAATCCTGGAAGCCCGCGTCCTGCACGGTCGCCAAGTAGACGCCGCGGGTGTCGGCGCCGGCCCAGCATTCGGCCACGACCTCGGGGTCGTGACGGAATTCGTCAGGAACCGGCTCGCTCGAATAGATGTCCGATACGACGAACCGACCACCCGGCTTGAGGATGCGGGCAATTTCCGACCAGACCTTTCCCGTTGCCCTGTCCCTGGCCTCCGCCAGCGCCGTTTCCATGCTTCGCGCACTTGCCCTGGCCGGCTCCCATTCCCCCCTTGCCCGGCTGCAAGCCCAATTCCTTGCGCAAGGCGGCGGCTTCGTCGGTGCGTCCCGCCTTCACCGCGTCGTGCATCTTGACGAAGGTCTCGAAATTGTCCTTGGTCACTTTTTGTCCGGCCTGCCCCTTGGCGCCCCAAGCGTCGCGTTCGGCTTTCCAAGCGTCGTAGTCGCGGGCCTCGATGGCCTTTTCCATGCGAGCGCGGTGTTCGTCGCGCGGGGTGGAAACAGTGGTCGAATCGGAGGCGGTGGCGGCTGTTGCGGCCAGAGCCGAGAGGATCAAGATCATTGCGATGCGTTTCATGACACGTTCCTTTGTTTGGTGGGGGAAGGCTTGTGCCGTTCCTGCAAAGGATTACGCCCTCACCTTCCAGAATCTTTCATCGATCGTGAAATTTTCCGTTCATCGATCCTGGTGCGGGCCGCCAATCATTGGCACAGAACACCGCCGCACCGCAGACATGCCCCATGAGCCGAATCGAGGCACCCTCTGGCAACACTCCCTCTCCCTCCCATCGGACGCTCCACCGGATCCCATCCACGGCCTGCAAGACCTTTGAGGTATCGGTTTTTGCAATCCATGTTCCCGAAATCCGGCCCGCAGCGGGATCGTGCCACGACACCAACGCCTTGCGCATCCAGGCTTCGCGATAGGAAGGAACGCGGTGCGCGATCGCTCGATGGAGATTGGTCAAAGCATCGGTGCGTTCCAGCCCAAAGCCACCCAGCAGGCAGAACGCAAGGATTCCAGCCCCCACCTGCCAAGGTCGGATGCGCCAGCCCCTGGGGAGCTCGCGAAATATCCGGATTCCAGCCCACATCATCAAGCCGGCGGTCGCGGCCCATACGAACGGCGCGTAGTCGTTCATCGTCTTGCGCAAGAGCCATCCCCGTCCCATGTGGGAATGGACGCTTTGCACGGCCAGCGCCACGGAGAGGGTTCCCAGCAGAAGCGTTGATCCGAACAAGGCCAATTGCCCCGCTCGACGCACCCGCACCTTCCAGCGTGGGACCGGACGGATTTTGTCGGCATGGATGCGTGCCAGAAGTTCGCTCGCGTGGTCCATTTCAGGCATCCCCCCCAAAGCTGATCCCGCGGATTTTGGCGTTCTCCACGAAGAATTCGCGGGCGCGACGCACGCGCGTCGCCACCGTGTTGGCGTTCAAGTGCAAAATGTCTCCGATCTCCTCGTAGCTCTTCTCTTCATGGAAGCGCAACACGAACACGTCGCGAAGCCCAGGGCTCATCTTCTCCAACACCTTGCCGATTTCCCGCGCGAGATCTGACGCTTCGCAGGGCTCGTCGGTGCGCACCCCGGCTGGGATCATCAAAGCCTCGTCGAGCTCGACATGCGGATCCAGCCGAGCGTGGCTGCGCACCTTGGAAACCATCGCGTTGTGGGTGATGCGCCAGATCCAGCTCGAGAACTTGAGCTTGGGGTCAAACGCGTGAATGTGGCGATAGACCTGCAAAAACACCTCTTGGAGCAGATCGTCGACATCGTTCTGGCAACTCCAACATCTCCGGAACACATACCGTCGCAAGGGCGTCTCCCAACGGCGCACCAGAACGGCGAGCGCTTGCTCGTCGCCGGACGCCACCTGTTGGGCCAGCACTTCGTCGGTTGGATCCATGATCTGCCTAGAATACGATCGGGTGACGCAAAATCTTTCCCGTGCGTGAAAGTTTTTCACCCCGCTCGTCGTAACACCCGATGGAACCGACCCGGAAACCTTCGAAAAACCAGGAGCTCGCCATGAAATCGCAACTCACCCGCCTAAAGTCCTTTTTCGGTTTGGTGGCTTTGGCGACGCAACCCCTCTTCGCTTTCGACCCGCTGATGGACGAACCCGAGCCTTTCGCCAACTGGAGGCTCTCGAAGGAGGTTTCCTACTCGGGCACCACGACACCAACCTGGGAAGCCGCGTCCTGGGTGGGAGCCTCCAAGGAAGTCACCATTGGGGAAAGTTCGTTGGATCTTGAGGGTTCCATGGGCATTCTGGCGGACGATTTCCAACTCGATTCGGCCTGGAACCTGGAACCCAAGGCCTCGGCGACTTGGTCGAGGGGAAGGCTTTCGCTGGAGGGATGGGGTTGGGGGCTTTGGAACGACCTTGGGTGGACGGATGAAGGCGGCGGGGTCGGATTGTTTTGGCACTTGACCGATCCGTCCAAGGCCGGATCTCGATGGAAGACCGGAGTCCACGGATGGATCTCGGAAAATTCGGGATCCGCGATGGGTTTGAGTCTGTCGCGAAGCTCGAAGGGCGAAAAATGGTCAACAGAAACTGTCTTGACCGCGCGACGATTGTGGGAGGTCGAGGCCACCCTGCAGCGACCCGGTAGCGTCCGGAAAGCGATGGCCACGACGAACACCACCGACCAGTGGCAAGCACTGGTTCAATCCAAGGTCGACAGAAATTGGAAGCACGTTTCGGTTGGAGTGGGAGTGGATCTCGATCTGCGGGCCAGCGACGCCAGCCCCATGACTGCCCAAGGATCGATGGGCAAAGGCAAGATGTCCAGCAGTTCCTCCAGCACCCAGTACTCGGGAACCGTCGATCCTTTCGCGGACGTTTCCTGGACTCCCGGCACTTGGGGCTTGACCATCACCACGGGTTGGAGCACCGACGTCCAGCAAACCAAGGGATCCCTGCAACCGACCTCCACGTGGTGGACGGCCATGGCCGCCAGCAAATCGTGGTAAGCGGTCCTGGGGTCAATCCCTTATGCGACAAGCCATGAGGCGATCTCCTTGGGGGTGGGAACCTTGCCGGCAACCAGGACTTTGCCGTCCTTGACCAGGGCCGGCGTGGACATCACGCCGTACTCCATGATCTTGGCGATGTCTTCGACCTTGCGGACTTCGACCACAATGCCAGATTCTGTCACGGCCTTGAGGACCGCTTCGTGGAGCAGCTTGCACTTGGTGCAGCCGGTTCCGAGGATTTCAAGAAGCATGAGTGGATTCTCCGATTATTTGGGGGGGATAGGAAATGGACAGGAGACTCAAACGGTGCCGCTTGGCTGGGGCACCAATCGTTCCACAATCCATCCAGAGATCAGAATTCCAACAATGGAAAGTCCTGTGCGCAAAAGCGAAAATCGAAGCCCCAGGTAGGATGCTTCCAGTAGAATCATGGGAACCTTGATGGCTGCCCATGCCCCCAGAAAAATCGCGATGTTGCCGATTCGAGCACCTTTCTTTTGCAAAGAAAGCGCAACCGGGAAGGCTGCGAACAACGGACCTGCGGCAAGACTGCCAAGCATGATGGAAAGGAACGCTCCCTTGAGACCAGAATCGGGTCCGATGTGGTCTTCCACCAGCTTGCGCGGAACCCAGGCATCGAATAACCCAAGAAGAATCAGAACTGGCGGCAGGATTCCGGCGATCTCCAACAGGAAGTCACGACTGCTTCTTCCGGCGGCAAGGGCCACGTCCGGATTCCAAATCAAGCCGGATAGATCCAGCGCTGCAATGGCCAGAAAGAGCCACCATTTCTTCAGGCCCTTCACAGCACCACCGCCATGATCATGCCGATCGTGATGGCCAGAACAAGACTCACGACTTGGCGAACCAAGGTGAAGCGCTTGCCGAAGTGGGCGATCTCCGCAGGTGCGGTGACCGTGCCGACCATGGTCAATGTGGTGATAAATGTGGCCAGCAATCCGAATTCCGCGCCGTGCTTCAACAGCGTTCCCGCCAGCGGGAACGCCACCGGTCCAGGCAAGGTGATGATCGTCCCGACCAGAGCCACCAGGGCATACCCCGCCAGGCTGTGCATGTGGAACAACTTGGTGATCAAACTGGGAGACAAAGCGGACAGGATCAACCCAATCAACGCCACCATGCCCATCAGCACCGGAAGCAGTGCCCGAAACGATTTAAGCGACGTCTTCAACGCCTGGATGGTCCGATTTCTGTCACGCAGGAAGGAGACCAGAGTTCCGATCCCCGCAAGTCCCCAAAGAACCGTCGGCAACGTCATTGCATATTCCTTGTCAAGTGGTAGGTAGGAGTCTTCTCAAGGAGCATTTCCTAGTAGCAGGTTGAACAGCCAACCCACCAGCAGGATTCCGCAAGAGACGATTCCGAAGAAGGTCGCCAAGAGGCGTGGCTTGAGCACCTTGCGCAACAGGATGGCTTCGGGAGCGGAAAGCGCCGTCACCGACATCATGAAGGCCAATGCGGTTCCCAAGGCGGCTCCCTTTTCCAGCAAGGCCGACACGATCGGGATGATCCCGGCCGCGTTGGCGTACATAGGAACACCGATCAACACGGCCAACGGGACGGTCCACCAGGCATCTTTTCCCATGAACGAGGCGAGCATTCCCGTGGGAACGTAGCCGTGGATGAACGCGCCCACGCCCACGCCCGCGACGACCCATGGCCAGACTTTGCCCACGATCTCGCGCACGGCATCGACTCCAGCGCGTAGGCGATCAACCCATCTCAAGTCGGAATCCGGGACATCGGTCGAACCGCGAACCTTCATCACCCAGTCTTCCACATGGCGTTCCATGCGCAGCTTCCCGATCACCCATCCGCCCAACATGGCGACCGCCAGGCCGGTGATCAAATACAGACCAGCCACCCTCCAACCGAAGAGTCCGAACAGGAGAGCCAACGCGACCTCGTTCACCATTGGGGCCGAAATCAGGAAGGAAAAGGTCACGCCCAAAGGGACGCCTGCCGTCAGGAACCCGATGAACAAGGGCACCGCCGAGCACGAACAAAACGGCGTAGCGATGCCCAGCAACGCCGCAAGGACGTTACCGACACCCTCAGGGAATCTTGACAGAATCCGTCTCGTCTGTTCCGGCGAAAAGTGACTGCGCAGAACTCCGACCCCGTAAACGATCAAAACCAGAAGCATCAGGACCTTCGGAACCTCGAACAACAGGAATTCCAAAGACGCACCCATGCGCGATGCGGGTTCGATTCCAAGCGCAGAACCAGCGAATCTGGACAAGCAGGCAAGCGCACCGTAGAGGAACCACCACCCGATCAAGGCGATGACCAGCACGGCATTCGCCGTTCGCGTGTTCATGCCGTGGCCAATCGTTTACGCGCCAAGGAGCAAGCCCTGGCGACATTCTCGTCCGAGGCAGGCGAATTCCCTTTGGCAAAGCCTTCGCTGCCAAGATCGATGTGGACATATTCCGTCACTTCCGCTTCGGCCAACGCCTTGGCCACGCATCGGGTGGCGCACCCATCGATGGCCAAAATCCGCCCTGCCGACAGGGCTCCGTTTCGCAACGACTGGATCCCGGCCCCCACGCCCACGGCGCACGACATCTTCCCGACTCCCTCACGGGAAAGAATCCGGGCGGTGCGGTCGGCGATCTCACCGACATCGGCGGCTCCCGAGCAGGGGTAGATCACGGCGACAGCAGCGGAAGAGCAAGAGCAGGACATAGGGTTTCACTTTGCGTATTTGCGTGATGATGCAATATTGTGGGAAAACAAATCCATCCCGATCTTAACCAGAAAGGCCGTCCAGACAATCGAGAAACGCGGGCAGACACGTCGCCTTCAGAGTGTAGAACACCATGTTCCCACGGCGCTCGTCGACCAGCAAGCCCGCCTGCCGAAGTTGAACCAAATGGCGCGAAGTGGTCGACATGTCCAATCCGACTTCGGCGGCCATATCGCACACGCACTTCTCGCCATCGGCAAGCGACACCACCATCCGCAATCGTGCCGGATTCGAGAGCGCCGCAAGGACGCGAGCCCGGTCAACATACCACGATTTGTCGTGCGATGTGGCGGTCTTGCCAGATTTGGTCGAGCAGCTCATCCGCCCAATATATGCATTATTGCATGATTATGCAAATTGTTTCGGGGCAGTCAACGCTTCGAACTTTTTTGCCAGCTCTGCGGGCGGCAACATGCCCACCACTTGGTCGACCATCTTCCCCTCCTTGAAGAAAATCATGGTGGGGACACCTCGGATCTGAAAGCGCCCCGCCAATTCTGGATTGGAATCCACATCGACTTTGGCAACCTTAACTTTGCCCGCGTACACCTCGGAAAATTTCTCCAGCACCGGCGCGAGCATCTTGCAAGGCCCACACCATTCGGCATGGAAGTCCACCGCGACGGGCTCCTTGGACAAAAGGACTTCGGAAGGAAATGTGGTGTTGCTGACTTGGACCGTGGACATGAGGAGACTCCTTTGAACAAGGGATGGTAGGCCAACTTCTTCCCATTGGACGATCCAAGGGGCGAAAGGTTACGGGCGTCGCCTGACTCCGCTCGATCAAGAATCGATCCTCTCGATCGACTCGCCCGACAGATCGGCTCCACCCAAGGCAAACGCGAGGTTCGGTGCAGAGCTGCATGTCGAGGAAAGGTGATTGCGGCAGACGTGTCGCGATGGTCGCCGGAAAGCCCCATGGAACGGCGGGTTAGACGCCAACCTTTCGAGCGCGAAGTTTCAACGCCACCTGAACCAAAGCCACCATGACCGGCACTTCTACCAACGGCCCGATGGTGGCGGCAAATGCCGCCCCGGAAGTGAGTCCGAACGAGCCGATCGCCACGGCGATGGCCAACTCGAAATTGTTCGAGGCCGACGTGAACGCCTGGGTCACCGTCCGACCGTAGTCCATCCCCAAGCGCCTGGAAAAGAACCATGCCGCGGTGAACATGACTGCGAAGTAAAGGATCAAGGGGACCGCGACGCGAACTACCTGGAATGGCTCGGCGAGGATGCGATGTCCCTGCAAGGCGAAAAGCACCACGATCGTGAACAGCAAGGCGATCAACGTCACCGGTCCGAACTTCGCATTGAACCTCGCCGCGACCGCTTCGCCTTGGCGGTGGACGATCGCCCACCGGATCCCCAGCCCGAGCACGAACGGCAAACCAAGGTAGAGCGCCACCGAAGAGGCCACCTGCCCCATGCTGACGGAAATTGTCTGGGCAGGCAAACCCACCCTTGGCGCCACGACCGTGAGGAACAGCCAGGCGTAACCACCGTAGGTGAACACCTGGAAAATGCTATTGAATGCCACAAGCCCAGCCGCGGCCTCTGCCGAGCCGCCCGCGAGCTGATTCCAGACCACCACCATGGCGATGCACCGCGCAAGTCCCACCAGCACCAGACCTGCGAACAATTCAGGACTGTCCGACAAGAACAACCAAGCCAATCCGAACATCAACACCGGGCCCACGATCCAGTTGAGAAGAATGGACATTCCCAGGGCTTTGGGGTCGGCGAAGACCTTGGGGAGTTCCCTGGGTTTCACTCGTGCAAACGGTGGAATCATCATGGCGATCAAACCAATGGCGATGGGAATGGAGGTGGACCCGATCGACCATCCGGCAAGGGCTTGGGCCAAGCCCGGAGCGAATCGTCCCAACAAAAGTCCCAACCCCATCGCCAACGCGATCCACAGGGTAAGACCGCGGTCCAGGATGGACAATTTGGCGGTGGCCATCAGCAACAGCCGGTTTCGCTGGCCCCGCAACACGAGCTGGACTGGTGCCATTGCGGATTCTCGCTGGTCAGACGCGCCTCGTCGCCACCACCGGGACCATTTCCCGAAGGTTGTTGCTCGTGGTGCCAATCGTTCTCGCAAGGCTCGATCGCGCGTCGCGCCGAGAGGTCGGTGGACACGATGTAATCGGACATTTTCTGTCCGGGAGGAAGCAGGCTCAGGATCTGTTGGTAAAGCGAATCGCCCACGTCTTCCATGACGGCCACGTAATTGTGCTTGATGCCGATTTTCACTTCGGCAAGTCCTGCGGCACGGGCATCGCGTTCGATCGTCTCCACCAGCGAGGCTCCGGCCACGCACCCCACAAGGGCGTTCACGAGCTCGGTGGCGCCTTCGGGAAGGGGGCGCAAGAGCGCAAGGTCCGAGATGGCCACGCGGCCACCTGGCTTCAGAACGCGCGCGATCTCACGCCACACTTGGGGCTTGTCGGGCGATAGGTTGAGGACGCAGTTGGAGATCACCACATCGACACTTGCATCGGCGACCGGCAGGTGTTCGATCTCGCCCAATCGGAAATCGACATTGCTCAGACCGGTGCGCTCGGTGAACGAGATGGCATTTTTACGCGCTTTGGACAGCATCTGGGACGTCATGTCGACGCCGATGGCTTTGCCGGTGGGGCCCACCGCCTGGGCGGAAAGGAACACGTCGAAGCCCGCGCCCGAACCCAAGTCGAGAACTGTCTCTCCTGAATTCAAGGCCGCGATCGCTTGCGGATTGCCACAGGAAAGCCCGAGATTGGTTCCTTCAGGGAGCGATTCCAGGATCTGGGGATCGTACCCCAATTTGACCGCCAAGTCGTGCGCCACCTCTGGCGAGGATCCGCAACAGGAAGCCCCCGAGCAGCAACTTTGATTGGTTTGTGCGATCGCTCCATAACCTTCGCGAACGGCAGCGTGGATCTGTTCTTCGAAGGAGGTTTTCACGCCAGGGCTCCCGGTAAGGTTTCGACCCACGCCTTGATTTCGTCGCGTACCCGGCGGTAGGGCACAAGTTGGTCTTCTTCGCTGGCTCCTTGGGCGGCAAGTTCGCGGGCCAACTTCGGAGGATCGTCGAATCCCTGGTGGATGCGCTTGACCTTGCCAGGAAACACGGGGCAATTCTGATCGGCATGCCCGCACACGCTAACCACGATCTCCAGTCCCGTCTCGAAGAATTTGGTGACCAGATCCGATGTCTGGGACGAGACGTCAATTCCCACTTCGGCCATCACCTTCACCATTTGGGGATTGAGCCCGTGGGCCTCGATCCCTGCCGAATAAACCTCGTATAGGTCCCCCTTGAGGGCACGGGTCCAGGCTTCGGCCATCTGGGAGCGACAGGAATTTCCGGTGCAGAGATACAGGAGTTTGGTTTTCATGGGCAACAGATGTCCTTTGCGCAAGCGGTCTTGGTTGTGACAGTTTTTGGCAGATAAGCCATCGCCCAGGCGAGAGCCTGCGCGGCAGCGGGGGAAGGATCGGTATCGCTAAGGCGGAAGTACATCCAACGACCCTCTTTGCGGGTCTCCACCAAACCCGCCCGTTTGAGGACGGCCATGTGGTTGGACACCGTTGAGGACGACAGTCCCAGTGCCTCCGTTAGATTGCACAAACACAGCTCCCCTTGGGCCAATAGCCCAAGGGCCTGCAGACGCTTGGGCTCGCCAAGGGCTGAAGCCACTTCCGCCAGCTCCTCAAGGGTCAACTCGTTTCGATATTTCGCCATATATCGAAATATATGGGGCGAGTCATCAAACGACAAGCGTGAATTGTTCCAATTCCAAGACAACCATTTTCAGAACCCGATTTCCGAGGGGCCGTCTCTCGGCCACCGGGGCGGTTTCCCCAAAAATCATTCACTGCGCGGTGGGGATGGCCAACAGGATCGGTCGAAGTGGGCAAGCTTGCCGATTTGATTCTGGTGCGTTGTTCCCACGGAAATTCCGAACTTTTTCGCACCTGGGTGGCGGGCCGAGAAGTTTACGCGACTTGCTGAGGAAACTCCTCCGGTGAAGGTGTCGGACTCCCCCCCCTCCTGGCCAAGTTTTTACCGTCGTTTTTGGAAACCGGACTTCCAACTGTGATTTCCAGGCATAAACTTCTTACTTAGAGAAACTGGGGCGGTAGGGTTTTTGGGTGCCTAGACATTGCATCCGGACCGAAAAAAGGGGTAGAATGACTTCACTATGCCCCTAGAAGCAAAGGAATTGCCATTTTTCGATGTCTCATATGATTTGGAACCTCTCGACGCGATGAGGCCGGCTCGCATCGCATTGCCTTTGCTGGCGGTTGGATTTTTGCTCGCACCCAGTGCCGCTCGGGCACCGTCGCGACGTTCGTCCTTCCAAACTGGAATTGACCTGATGCAAAAGGGACGGGATGCCGAAGCGCTTTCCGTGTTCCGAAAGCTGACCGACGAAGACCCCAGCTTCTTGGAAGCCTGGAACAACCGCGCCGCTCTGGAAGCCGCCAGCGGCAACTTGGAAGCGGCTCAAATCTCCCTGCAAAAGGCTTTGTCCTCGCGTTTGGATGTTTCGGTCATCAACCGCAATCTGGAGAAGGTTCGCTCCCGGTTGGCTCGGCTCGCTTACGACAGTGCCTTCGGAACTCCCTCCAATTTGGCCCCACTGGCCTTGGATGTGCAGCGGGAAGCCATACCCCTTTTGATCGACTCCTCGGGTTTGCAGCAGCGCGACAGTCTGAAACGCGAACTGGCCCGCCTTCGGGAAGCGTCCCAACGCGATCTGGGCCGCAAGGATTCCCTGCTGGCTGGTCGCGAGGCCGAAATTCGTCGGCTTCGCACCGAACTCGAGCGCTCCTCGGCCACGGTGGTCGCTTCGGCCCAGACTCCAGGGCCGGTCGTCGTGGCCCAGGCTAGCCCTCCTGCGACGGTCGCATCTGAGCCCACGACCGCCCGCCCTTTGGTGGTGGAAAAGCCCCCCGAATCCATTCCCGCTGTGCCGGTAAAAATCGCCGTTGCAGCCCCTTCCCCAGCAGACAAACCAAAACCGCTTGCCAAGGCACCAGAAACCTCGGCTGCCGTGCTGGATATGTTGCACGCCTGGACCCAGTCATGGTCGTCGCAGCAGGTTGACCAGTATTTGTCCTACTACTCTGACCGGTTCACACCGGTTGGTAAACCCGACCGCAAGTCGTGGGAAGACTATCGTCGTGAACGGATTTCGGCCCCTAAATCCATCCGGGTTGAAGTCGTTTCGCCGAAAATCCGGCTGCTCAAAGACCACCTCGCGGAAGTGGTCTACCGCCAAGTCTATCAAACAGAAGATTCCCGCCTCACCTCACGCAAGCGTTTGGAGCTTGTTTGGGAACACGGAGTGTGGAGGATCTTGTCCGAGAAGGAGGCTCGCTGATGCGTCGACCCTTCCGTAGAGCGCTATTTTTCACCACCTTGGTTTTGGGTGGGGGCGTGCTGGCTTCCGACCAACATCGGGGCAAATACGATCCCAATTCACCGGAATCGCTTTTGGTGCGGACTCTGGACGCCATCCGCGCCGAACGGCTGGATTTGGCTCTCTCCAGCGCCGATACCTTGGTCAAGCGCCAGCCCGATTTCCGGCTCGCCCAACTGGTGCGCGGCGACATCCTTCTCGCCCAAAGCGGTCGGCTCGACAAGTTCGCTGGGCCTCGGTCCAAGGATCCGCGCGCGGGAGGCCTTCGCGATGAAGCCAAGGTCCGCTTGAATCGCTACGCTTCCGAGCCGCCCACCGACCAGCTCCCCTTGAATTTGCTCCAACCTCCCTCCGACGCTTTGGCCATTTTGGTCGTCGACTCGAAGGCTAGCCGGATGTACGTGTTCCAGCCCCGTGACGGGCACTGGAAGCTGACCGGGGACCATTACGTCTCCATCGGACTCAAGGGCTTTGACAAGCAGGATGAAGGGGACCAGCGAACCCCCCTGGGAGTTTACACCCCTGTGAGTCGCATCGAAGGAAAACGACTCGACCCGTACTACGGAATTTCCGCTTGGCCGCTAAACTACCCCAATGAATGGGACGACCAGCAAGGCCGCAAGGGCCATGGCATTTGGATCCACGGAACCCCCTTGGACACCTACTCCCGGCCGCCGCATGCCTCCAATGGCTGCGTGGTTTTGGCCAATGAAGATTTGAAAGGCCTGGAGCCATTGTTGGTCGCCGGCAAAACCCAAATCATCGTGACCGATACCGTGATTTGGTCCAAAGCCACCGACATCGACGCCCTGCGCCAGTCCATCACGGGCGCAGTCGAAGCTTGGCGGACCGATTGGTCGACCAACGACATGGACAAGTACCTGTCGCACTATTCCGACGAGTTCAAGTCCGGCAAGACCGATCTGGAAACCTGGGAACGCGACAAGCGCCGGGTCTCCGCAGGAAAGAAATGGATCAAAGTCGCCACCAAAGACCTCTCCATCTTCATGGTGCCCGGACAAGCAAACTTGGCCGTAGTCGATTTCGAACAGGACTACCAATCGAGCAATCTGTCCAACCAAATGCACAAGCGCCAATACTGGACCCGCGAAGCAGACGGCTGGAAGATCTTGTACGAAGGGACTCCCAAAATCTGACCGAATCGGGATCGCTCCTTTGGATCGGGAGGATCGGTTCCGTTTTTTTTGGCCATCTCCGCCCTGGGGAAATCAACATTCCTGGACAACGCGATGTGGATCGATTGGCACGTCGTTTGACATAAACTGCCGATAACCGCGAAACGCGGGAAACGGGTCTTTTGTCAGGAACGGGTAACGGGGCCCTGGCCAAAGACGAACGGAGCGGGGATTTCCCTGCTCCGTTTTTTGATTGAGGGTAAGATCTAGGCTGAATTCCTACCAACCGACTCGCCAGAAACAGCGCACCGGCAGTTGTCGCGTTTGGTGTTTTCATCGATTGTGCCCCCCCTCTGCAGGGAAGCCCACACGCCAGCCTCCCCAAGGCCGAGAAATCCCCTAAAGGACTTTTGGCCAAGGCGTGGATCGAGCTCCAATATTGCGACGAGTCGAGGCGGCTCCAGGCTTCAATGGAAAAACGTCGCTCCAAACCGTTCGGTCCAAGGGAAATCATCGAGAGAGAGAGAGAGAAGCAATGTGTTTGAAAGGCACACCATCGGCGCGCACGGCTTACCACGGGGATCCATCGCCACTAGAAACCGCACCATCAGCCATTCCGACCACGAAGGCTTTCCCGTCCCACTTCACGGACCACACATCGAAACCGGTCGCGTCTAAGCTCATCAGGAAAGACTGGTCCTTCCAGGTACGCCCGAAATCCTCCGAACGGCAAATCCTGTGAGGGCCGACGATGAAGGCGATTTTACCATTCGACGCGAGGGACCGGTTGTCGAACTGACGAACCGCATTTTGGCGCTACCAAGTTTTGCCGTCAGTGGTCACCATCGGGTTTTTCGGTCAAAGAATGAGCGGAAAAATCTTGAAAACACGCCTTGATAATTCCTGTTTGCGCCTCAGATGCGCCAAACGCGAGCAAATAATCAATGGACATCACACTGAACGTCATGAACGTCTCCCTGCAGAGCTCAAATCGTTGCAGTTTTAGGAAATTGTGTAAACGAAGCCGAAACGATCTCCGCACTTGCCACCGGTCATCTCAACAGGAAAACCATGAGACTTACGAATCCAGCTCGAGTGAGAAGCAGGAGTCGTCGACGCGCGGCAAGGTGGTTTTAAACCTAATGCGAGATCGTTCCAAAAGCAAGAAATCCGCCATAAAAAATGGTTGCCCCAGAACTTTCCGTCGACATGACCGCCCGCATTGGAGGAGGCGAACTGGATGTCATTTTATGTCACCCTCTTCCACCAAGCAAACCAGACACTTCTTAAAAATCTGCTGACATATTTCATCGATTGAACTGCGGCCAACACGCCAGAAATCGTCACCGTACTCACCAGCACATCGCGGACATGCATGATCATTTTAC
>CAIKAA010000469.1 GCA_903825275.1 uncultured Fibrobacterota bacterium
ACCATCGGTAGAGTTGGGTGGTGACTTGCGTCTCGGTGATTCTCGGCGTCGCAATGCTTGGTTCTGACATGGCGAGGTGATCGTATCATTCTGATCTTGAGGGCGGCATTGGCTATCCAGAACATTTTTTCTTTACGGTATTTTTACGCCAACTGGGTCAGCTTTCTCGCTTTTGATGCGGCCTCTGGTAATAGTTTCAATCCCTGTGGAACGCGGTTTAGGAAAACCCAAAAAATGGATTGGATATCCCGGAGCCGTGGGGGGATGTCTGTTCTGCTTGTTGTTCAGTCTAGGCCTCCAATCCTTCATCGATCCGGCCCATCTCTTGCTCATCGACATTGGATGTGTCGTCGGGGTCTCGGCTCTTTGGGGCCGTGGACCGGGAGTGCTTGCCGCGATCCTGACCACCGTGAGTTTTGACTTCTTCTTCCTCCCGCCTTTGCACTCCTTGCGCGTCACTCCCCAGCATTTGATTTCGCTCTCCCTGTTGTTGGGGATCGCCTTGGCGGTGGGGCAATTGGCGGCACGGTTGCGCCACCAGGCCACCTCGGCGCGCCTTCGGCAGGAAAACGCCCAGGCCACGGCCCAACTGGCTCGCGATTTGACGGGAGCCGTCACCTCCAACCAGGCGATTGAAATCACCAAGGAACGGATGCGCGAGATTTTTGGGTTCGCTCCCCAAATTACGATGGATACGGTTCGCCAAGAAGACGACACGACCGAGTGGATCTTGCCGTTGCGGGCTCCCCGCAAGGTGCGCGGATTCATGCGCATGTCGCGCTCGGCAGTGGCCGAGGACGATCGAACCTTGTTGGAAACGTTTGCGGCGGTGTGCGCCCTTTCGCTGGAGCGGATCCATTTTGTGGAAGTCGCCCAAGACGCGTTGTTGCGCATGGAAGGCGAAAAGATGCGGTCCCATGTGCTTTCCTGCCTTTCCCACGATTTGCGCACCCCGTTGACAGGAATTGTCGCGCATTCGGGTCGCCTTTCGGTGGGACTTTCCGAGCCAGAATCACCTGCGGACCCTTTGGAAATGAAGGGATTGGCCGATTCGCTGCACCGGGAGTCGACCCGGATGGCCGATCTGGTCGAGAACTTGTTGGACCTCGCCCGGCTCCAATCAGGGGGGGTGAGGTTGCGGCTGGACTGGCACGCCCTGGACGACCTGTGTGCCTCGGCCCTGCGCCAACGCCAAGAATTCTTGGGCCATCGGGAAGTCGTTGTCGACCTTCCCGAAACCCTTCCCTTGGTTTGGTGCGATGGCGTTTTGGTCGAACGCGTGATTGTCAACTTTTTGGACAACGCCCACCGCTACACTCCTCCCGAAGGCAAGCTGCGGCTTTGGGCAAACAGCTCCAAAGGGACTTTTGCGGTTGGGCTCGACGATGAAGGTCCTGGTTTGCAAAGCGTGGTGCAGAACAGCGAAACCCAAGCCGGGGGAATTGGGCTCTCGCTTTGCCGGGCGATCGCAAAGGCCCACGGGGGAGAACTGATCCTCCAAGACACCGTGACCGGAGCCCGAGTCTCTTTGCGACTGCCCCAACTCCAGGCACCGCCCGAGCCGCCCCTGGAAGAGGAGGCGTGATGAAGGAACAGCGGTCGGTTTTGGTCATCGAGGACGAAAGGGCCATCTTGCGCCTTTTGCGCGACGTGCTGGAGCACGAAAACCTGATCGTGTTCGAAGCCTCGACCGGGCGGATGGGGTTGGTGGAACTGGGAAGCCGACGACCGGATCTGGTCATCTTGGATCTCGGGCTTCCCGACATGGACGGCAAAGCGGTGCTGCGCGACCTGCGGACCTGGTCCCAGATCCCCGTTTTGGTCCTGTCGGCCCGAGGCAACGAAGAGGAAAAGGTGGCGTCCCTGGATGCCGGAGCCGACGACTACCTCGTCAAACCATTTGGGGTTCCCGAGCTTTTGGCTCGCTTGCGGGCCTTGTTGCGGCGCAGCGAAGGGCCCATCGGAAAAGGTCCCATCTACCGACTCGGAAGCGTTTGCATCAACATGGTGACAAGATCTGTCACCAAGTCGGATGCCGAAGTCCATTTGACGCCGGTGGAATTTCGACTGCTTTCCGAATTGTTGCGCGCCGAAGGGCGCATCGCCACACAGCGCCATTTGCTACGCGAGGTTTGGGGGCCCGGACACGAATCCAGCTCACACTACCTGCGCATTTACATGGGGCACCTGCGGCGCAAGCTGGAGGATGACCCGGCGAGGCCGCGTTATTTGTTGACAGAAACCGGCGTCGGATGCCGGTGCCTTTGCGAACGACTGGCCGATCCGGATTTGGCGGTCTAGTGTGGTGATCTCATGGAAAGTAGACAAAGCCGCTGGCTGGCTCACCCTTGGCACCATAGGTGCCCTGCCGGTTTCGGAGTGCCGTAGCAGTCGAGACGCCCATTTCCCTTGGCACCTGAAGGTGCCCTGCCGGTTTCGTGATGCCGTAGCAGTCGAGACGGAAGCAAAGCTTCCTCCTCAGGGCAGGCATGGGCTGGCACCAAGGGTGCCCCGCCAGGCTAAATTTATGCCGCAGCGGTCCTCAGGATGAGCGGGCAAAGTCCAATTTCATTCAGTTCTTCACAAGAGTTCGCCTGCTTTTATCGATTCACCAACCATCGAGGACCTCACCATGGCTGACGAGACACCCAACTTCCAACCTCCCGGAACTCCCGATCTGGGATCCGGGAACAATGGGTTCATCTACCGGTGGCGCCACAAGATTTTGGGGGCCGCACGCGACCCCTTCGATCATTCGATCTTTCACCAACTGGCCTTGCTGCCCTTTTTCGCTTGGGTGGGATTGGGGGCCGACGGACTTTCCAGCTCGTGTTACGGACCCGAAGAGGCGTTCAAGAATTTGGCGGGTCATCCGGTCTTGGCCTTGTTGGTGGCCATGCTCACGGCCATCACCGTTTTCGTCATCTCGGCCAGTTATGGTCAGATCATCGAATTGTTCCCGTCGGGCGGAGGGGGCTATCTGGTGGCTTCCCGCTTGCTTTCCCCCAAAATGGGCATGTTCTCGGGATGCGCCCTCTTGATCGACTACGTCTTGACGATCACGCTTTCCATCGCCTCGGCGGGGGACGCAATCTTCAGCTTTTTACCACCCGATTGGATTTGGGCCAAGCTTCCCTGCGAGATCACCGGCTTGCTGCTCCTTTCCGGAATGAACCTGCGGGGTGCCAAGGAATCGGTCCAGGCCTTGGTCCCCATCTTCTTGGTGTTTGTCGTCACCCACGTATTGGCCATCATCTGGGCCTTGGGAATCCAGGTGCCCCATGCCGCCCAAATGATTCACGAGACCACCGGACAGTTTCACTCCACGGTATCCCAACTGGGTTGGATTCCCATGATCGTTTTGGTTCTCAAGGCCTTTTCCATGGGGGCTGGAACGTTTACGGGAATCGAGGCCGTCTCCAACGGTCTGCCCATCTTGCGCGAACCCAAGGTGCGGACCGGCAAGCGGACCATGATGTACATGGCCGTGTCGCTTTCCTTCACGGCGTTTGGCATCATGGTGGCCTACTTGTTGTTCCACGTCACCGCTTCCGGCGACAAGACCTTCAACGCCATCTTGTTTGAAAAGCTCACCGAGGGTTGGGGCGGATGGGGAAAAGCCTTTGTGATGGTCACCCTGATCTCGGAAGGCGCGCTGTTGTTCGTGGCAGCCCAGGCTGGATTTTTGGATGGTCCCCGCGTGCTTTCCAGCATGGCGCTGGACCGCTGGGTTCCGTCGCGCTTTGCGCATTTATCGGATCGGTTGGTGACCCAAAACGGCATTTTGGTGATGGCCGCCACGGCCTTGTTGATGTTGGTGGCGTCCCATGGCAATGTGGGCGTGTTGATCGTTTTCTATTCCATCAACGTGTTCATCACCTTTTCGCTTTCCCAGTTGGGGATGGTTCTGCACTGGATTCAAGAAGCGAAAAACGGTGGGCGTTGGCTCCGTCACATGGTGGTTTCCGGGACAGGATTTGTCTTGTCTGCCTCCATCCTGTGCTTTGTGATTTTTGAAAAATTCGCCGAAGGCGGCTGGTTGACGCTATTGGTCACGCTTTGCCTCGCTGGCGCGGCGATCTTGATCAAGAACCATTACCAAGAAACCTCCAAAACCTTGGGGCGTTTGGATTCGCTGGTGCGCGCCGCCGAAATGCCGGTGGTGAAAGTCGTCGAGCCACCCGAGTTGGACAAGAAAGCCAAGACCGCCGTGCTGTTGGTGAATGGCTGGAATGGTTTGGGATTGCACAGCTTGTTTGCCATTTTGCGTCTGTATGGCGATTTCTACCGCAACTTCGTGGTGCTGCATGTGGGAGTCATAGACGCCGGCACCTTCAAGGCCGAAGAGATCGAACACCTGCGCGAAAAAAGCCGGATCGATACCGACAAGTACGTCGATTACCTGCGCAAAAATGGCAAGGCCGCCGAGGGACGCTGGACGGTGGATGCCGATCTGGTGGGCTCTTTGGAAGAGCTCTCGCGTCAGACCGCCAAGGATTATCCGCACTCCGTGTTTTTTGGCGGACAACTGGTGTTCCGCAACGAAGGCATCTGGACCCGGCTTTTGCACAACAACATTGTGTTCGTGATCCAGCGGCGCTTGTATGTTCGCGGCCTGCCGTTCATGGTGCTGCCCATTCGCGTGGATTGAGTCCATCCCCGCGCCATCTACTTAGGTGCGGGAGTCTGGCTCAAAGTGTCGTAAAGGCTCAGGTTGCTTTCACATTTTAAAATGGCTTCGACCGGCTGGGCGGCTTCCGATTTGGTGAGATTCATCACCAACTAGACGAACCGGTTTCGTTTTTCGAACCATCTCGAAAATGTTGCCAATTTTTGGTTTGGCCGCATTTTGAATTATTTATTTATGGACCAACACGAAGCTGCGGGTTCAGGCTTGCAGCAAGCAATCAACCGCAATGGATCGACAACGATCGCCCTGCAGCCTTCAGTAAATCCCGTCCGGATGCACGCGACATCACCCACGTAAAGCTCGTCGAAACCGAAATCCGGCAAATGAATTCCACCCTGGAAAAGCGGGTGGCCGAGCAGACCTCCGAATTGGAATTGGTCAACCAGGAGCTCGACGCTTTCTGCAGTTCGGTTTCCCACGATTTGCGATCTCCTCTGCGCCACATTGATGGGTTTTTGGAACTGCTGTCCGTCGAGGCGCGAGATCGCCTTTCCCAAGAGGCGAAGGGCTACTTGGAACGACTTGGCTTGGCCTCCCAAGCCATGGGAAACCTGATTGCGGCTGTTTTGCGTTTCTCGCGTTCCTCGGCCACGGAGCTGCAGTGGGAATCCATCGACATGAACCAATTGGTTCGAGAGGTGTTAGCACCCCTCCAGGAAACGGGCGCGGGCCGTGTCATCGAATGGCAGGTTGGTGAACTTCCCACCCTGCGGGCCGACCGGGCTTTGCTTGCCCAGGTGTGGATGAACTTGCTGGAAAATGCCGTAAAATTCACCCGTACCCGCCCGAAGGCGCACATTTCCATCCAAGCCCTTTTCCAAGGAAGCGAGTACCAATTTTCGATCCAGGACAACGGCGTGGGTTTCGACATGGGTTCCGAAAGGAACTTGTTCGGTGTCTTCCAACGGCTCCATCACCCCAGTGAATTTGAGGGGACAGGAATTGGTCTGGCCACCGCAAGACGAATCGTTGTACGCCACGGCGGCCGAATCTGGGCCGAGTCAACATTGGACCAGGGAGCAACCTTCCATTTCACCCTCAAATCCTCCTAACCTCTCTGTGCCCTGACAGCCCAACGAATCCGCAAAACACCACACCCGTCCCCAATCCCCGCCGTGCTGTTTATCGTCTCTCCGACCTAAATGCCCGCCCACATCCCCATCGCTACTCCACTACCCTAAGCGACCCAGCCACATCCCCGCCATCTTGCCGCAGGCAAGCAGACGGGCGCGCCGCCGGTGGGATCCTTCACCGCATTCCCACGTCCTCTCGCTTTTGGGCGCCTCACCCCGCCGACTTGCGTCGGCGCCCCTCTCCGCTGACAAGTCGCCCCTCTCCGCCTGTCGGAGAGGGGAATGGGGTGAGGGCCCCCGGGGTCTGGGGGTGGACCCCCATAGCATCCTCGGAGCCGCTCGGCTCCGAAAAAAACCTTTTGGCCAGAGCGGGCCCGGATTCCCATAGGCAAGCAGGCGATTGCGAAAAGGATCAGTTTGGAATCATCGCCTCGTGAATCCCCGTAGGGGCACCCGCTAGGTCCACCACCGCGAAATCGCCCTTCCAATCCCACACGGCCCAGCCGATTCCGTGGGCTTCGAAGGTGGAGGTCAAGTCTTTGAGAAAGGCTTTGCGCAGCTCCAAAGGCGCTTTGTGATGGACCCCGAACTCACCGCAATACAAGGGCGAATCGGTCTCGCGGGCGCGCCTCAGAGGTTCGGACAATTCCAGCGCCATTCGCTTCGCGTCCCAGGGAAGATTTTCCGCAATCATTTTGGATCGCAGGGGTTCTTCGACAAAATCTGACACGCCATCGGGGAAGGGGATGCCGGGATAGGAGATGTCTCCCGCCCACTCGCCAAACGGGGTCCAGTGGGCCTGGTGGTGGGTGATGAACATCGGGTTGTAGAAGTGGAAGGTCAGGATCATGTTGGGGTCGTCGGGGATTTCGAGATCGCCGAAGGTGGTGCAGGTGCAGTACCAGTTGGATCCCAAAACGATCGTGTGGAGTGGCGCGGCCTCGCGAATGGTGCGAAAGGCCGCGCCGGACACACGGTTCCAATCCGCCGGATCGCGCGCCACCGCCTCGTTCAGGATTTCCAAGGCGACTCGTTCGGGGGAGCGAGTCGCCAAAACCGGAGCAAGCTGTTTCCAAAGACAACAGAAATGATCCAGTTCGGCGGGATCTGTGTACAGGGCCGGAACGCCTGCTTGGTTGAAGTGATGGCTGCGCAAGATGTGCAGGTCGCACACCACCGATAACTCTTCGGCTTCGGCCCAATCCAAGGCGTGTTCCAAAAGGTCCCAGGCGTCGAAACATTTGGACCCGTCTTCGTTCCACAGCTGGACTTCGTCCAAGGGCAAACGCACGTGGTCGAATCCAAGGGTTCGAGCCTTTGCGAAGTCCTCTCGTGTGATCCAGCCACGGCGCTGGGCACCGCGGCGATCCGATTGCGAAAGCCAATGGGAGAGGTTGACACCTCGTTTGAGTTGAATCATGGTCCGTGGCCTTTGGAGAGGAAAAAAATCATGGCAGAAGTCGTTCGGGCCGAAGTTTCCGGGTCAGTCGCCAAAAAACGGGAAGACTGAATAGTCCCAACAATCCACCCGCTGCCGCCCACGCGCTGGAAGCCGACCAACCATAGGGTGTGAAGAAAGGAATGGCTTGGGTCAAGGCGATCAGAGGAACCGTGATCAAGGCGGAAAGCTGGGCGGCGGCACGTACCGTGCGGGAATAACACGATACCCAGATCCCGATGGAAAGGGAAAGCAGCAAGGCTCCGGGCGCGAAGGCCAAGGCCACCACCAAGGTGGAAAATCCCGAAGGCTCCATGTCCCGAGAAGAAAGCGCTCCCCAGACCAAGGCCATTGCGATCCAAGAGAATCCCAGTGCGGGAATCAGAATGGACAGGGCGCGCCCAAAAACCAGCGCCGCAGGGGAGGCTGGGGCGCAAAGAAAGGTTTCCAAGCTGCGCCGTTCTCGTTCTCCCGCGACCAAATCGGAAGCCAAGCCACCTGCCAACCCGGTGGAAAGCAAGGCTGCCAAGCCACAAAGGGGTAGATAGAAGTCGCGCGAAGGCAAAACCGTGGGCAAGGCCCAAAAGACACTTCCTGTCAATACCAGGGTGAGCAGGCCCAAGGGGAGGAGGATGCGGCGCTCTCGCGACAAACCAGCTCCGTGAAGCCGAGCTGCCGCCCAGGCTGCCGCGAGATGGCTCATCTGGACAGAAAATGTCAACATTTGTATTGGGGCTTTGGCCGGTATTGGATCCTGAGTGGGAGCTTCGCCTAGCAGAAGGCGATAACTTTCCTCAAAGGTCGTTCCATCTTCCCCATAGGAAACCACTCCCAAGCCCGCTGTCACCAAGGCCGACAGGATCCGGGACTGTTCGGGGGGCGTGTTTTGGGCAACCAATCTCCATTGGTTATCGGTGCGATGTCTGTCTCCGACGATTTGGAAGGACACGTCCAAACGGGAGAGGACTTCTCCTAATCTCGCACCCTCGCACGGCTGGGACAGGCGCAAACTGCGGGATCCGGCCACCTCGGAAAGAATTTTTTGGGGAGCTCCGTCGGCCAAAAAACGTCCGTTGCCCAAAAGGATCCAGCGGGGGCCGTGGCGGTAGGCTTCCTCCAAATGGTGGGTCGAAACCACCAGGGTCGAACCGGTCGCCTTTTGCCACTGGTCCAAGAGCTCCCAAAAGGCTTCCTGGGCCGACGGATCGAGATTGGCCGCGGGCTCGTCGAGCATGGCCAGGCGCGGGGCGTGCAACAGGCTACGGGCGACTTGAAGTCGCTGGCGCTGCCCCAAACTCAGGTGCTGGCCATCGACCTGTTCGGGCAAGTCCCAGAGCCGTAGAGCCTGGCGGGCTCGGCTGCGGGGATCGGTAAGTCCACACAGGCGGGCGAAGTGTTCCAGGTATTCGATGGGGCGCGTATGGGCCGGAAGACCGGGCGATTCCAAACTGGTCCCCACGCGTCCCAATAGTTCTCGACGAACCGCCGCATCGGAAGGATCGCGATCAAACAGGCGAACGCGGCCGGAAAGAGGTTTGACCAAGCCCAGAATGCATCGAAACAGGGTGGTTTTCCCTGCGCCGTTGGGTCCCAACAACACGACGCGCTCGCCGGACTCGACCACCAAATCCAGGTCGTGAAGGACTGCCTTGCCCGAATAGCCGGCCAGAAGCCCTTCCAAGCGGATCGGCGTGTTGTCGAAGTGTGTGTCTGTCATGTTTGGAGATATGGAATGATCGTATTTATCCCCCCCAAATGGAACGGGTCAATCTTGGGGAAGTGGCGAAACCGGGGTCCGTTCGCGCAAAGCGTTCCAGAATGACGCGATCCCACGGCTTTCGACGTCGTGAAAAACCAACTCTTGTCCGTTCGTGGGGTGGGGGAACGACAAGCTTTGCGCCCAAAGCATCAGCCGCCACCATCCAAAATGGGTTTCCAAAAAATGGTTCACATGGCGGTCTCCATGGGTGGTGTCGCCGCAAAGGGGGTGGCTCATGCGGGCGAAGTGTCGCCGCAACTGGTGCCATCTCCCCGTAAGGGGGTTGAGTTCCACCAGGGCAAAACGGGCCTCGGAGTGCTTCCCCATCGGGATCTCGACGGTGCATCGTTCCATCTCGCGCCAAGCGGTTTGGGCTTCTTGGAGGGCACCGTTGTCAGGACTGTCGAGCGCTTCGTCGCGGATACCCGAGGACTCGCCCATCCAGCCGCGCACGATCGCTTGGTAGGACTTTTTGACATTCCCTGTCTGCCAAGATTCTTGGAGGATTCGGGCCGTATCCGGACTGTGTGTGAACACCACCAATCCACAGGTGGGGCGATCCAACCGATGCGGCGGATAGACCCATTTCCCGGTAAGATTACGCACGGTCTGGAGCAAGAACGGTTCGTGGGCCGACGCGCCCATGCCCCGGTGGACCAGCATTCCCGCAGGCTTGTGAACCACCACGATGTCCTCGTCCTGGTAGAGAATCGAAACCTTCGCAAGGATGTTGGCATTCGTTGTCGGGGGATCGACAAACGAGTTCTGGTCTGTGGTCATCGGGAAATGTTAGGTTCTCCAAAGACCCATCAACGGAGGTGATTCATGACTCAACCGCGAACAGCCAGTGGAAAGCCATCCACCGAAGAGGTCCATCCACGGCACATCCGGTTTCTCGAACAGATCGAGACCGATGACATTGTTGGAGAGTTGGAACGACTGACCCTGGAATCGGTCGAGATCCTCAAATCGGTCCCGAGCGACCGGGAAACCTTCCGCTACGCCGCGGGCAAATGGAGCGTGCGGGAGGTGGTGGGGCATGTGATCGATGCCGAGCGGATTTTCTGCGTGCGAGTGCTCGCGTCGTCGCGCGGTGACCAAGGCGAGCTGTCCACCTTCGACGACAATCTGTATACCGCCAACGCCGGATACGACCGGTTCGAACTCGCCGAACTGATCGAGGAATTCCAAACCGTCCGCAAGGCGACCTACCTGCTCTTGAGCAAGCTCGACGAAGCCCAATGGAAGCGCACCGCCAAAATAGGCGGGTTTAACCAAAGCTCGCGAGGAATCGCCTGGACCATCTCCGGCCACTCGATCCACCATTTCCGCTTCATGAAGATGCACTATCTGTAGGCCCCCCATGCATTCGCCATTGCCTTGGCACCCAAGGTGCCCTGCCGGGTTTGTAGTGCCGTAGCAGTCGGCTCCACTCGGGACAGCCTGCGGGGGATCTGACCCGAGCTGCGTTCCGGGCATGGGCTCGGGTTAAAACCCTCGCAGGATCCTCAGACACACGAGCAGCGATTCCTTCTCCTCGGGTCAGATCCCCCGCAGGCTGTCCCGAGTGGAGCCGACTGCTACGGC
>CAIKAA010000470.1 GCA_903825275.1 uncultured Fibrobacterota bacterium
GGTCTGTTGATCCAGCTGTCCTCCTACGCTGATGAATCCATCCGTGTTTCCTGCGGTGAAATTCGTCAGCCCATTTCCGGAAATAGTCAGATTCCCGGTCACTAGGAGTCGTGCCGGATCAGCCATCTTCAAGATTCCATTTCCAATTACCAAATTTTGTCGAAACGAAAAGTCGGTATTATTGTTCATATCGAGATATCCGCTGATGTATGTGTTCCCGATTGAGGTAAATGTTGTATTGAGCGTAACATTGCCCGCAACGCGAAGCTTCCCGGAAACGGTCGTTGGGGCAGAGGCATTGGTCATGTAGTTTCCGGCTACATACATTCCACCGCCATTCAGGATGGTCATTGGACAGTTACTTTGGGCGACACTCCCCCTTAAATTGAAGGCTGCGGACGGGCCAGCTGGTTGTCCCGCCACCACCACCTTCCCTACATCCAACCCCAGGATTCGGTAGGTCGCCACCGTGGAGAGAACGTCCGAAGAGCTGCCCGTGGTAGCGGTGCTTCTTAGGGTGATTTTAATCCCGTCGTTGGGGATGCCGCGAGCGGTGGTGCCTAGATCCATGGACACAATCTGGACATTCGCGACATTCGATGACCCCACGGCAAACCCACTTTGAGGGGCGGTGGTCGTAAGGATGAAGCCGCCGTTGGCGAAATTGAACCAGCTGCGAGGTGTGTTCACATTGTTGGTGACGTCATCCACATAATTTTGGAGTTGGGCAATCGTGGCTTGTGGATTGGCCGACAGGCTGGCAACCGCCAAGCTCAAACCGTTGTAGGCTCCCGTCTCGCTGGTGCGGGCGGCCAAGATGTCGCCGGATCCTTGCACGTCACGCTGGGCCATGGACAAGCCCACGTACCCGAGTAGGGACACCAGCACGATCACACCCAGGACCACGAACATGGCAAAGCCCTGGCTAGGTTTTGGAAAGTGGGTTGATTGATTCAATTGTTCACCACCGGGATGACGCGTTGGAGGAGAATATGGGTTTTTTGGGCATCTGGGGAGAGGACCGTGTAACCGGTGCTTGTCCCCCCAAGTTCCGTAGCGGTAAACGACGCCCTCACCCCTTCCTTGTCGTTGCTTTGGGTCTTGGCCAAAATGGTCACACGAAGGGCGCTCACAAAGGGCAATTGGGCATTGGTTGGAGCCGTGTTCCATTGGTAGGTGCCTTGACTAACCACCTGGATGGAAAGGTTGGTGATGGTGAGATTGGCGGTTGCGGCATTCACCGGTGTGAGCAGGTTTCCTTGGATTCCAAAGCGGGCATCCGGCAGGTCTACCGTGGGCGTGAAGAATACATTTACCGTGTAATTGGGGGTGATGGGGTCGCCCGCCCAGACAATGCTAGAAGCTCCGGCGAGAAAGGCGTTGCCCCCGCTTGCCATCATTCCCACTTGCAAGAAGACGCGATTGTAACCATTGATCGGATCAAGAAAGGTCGGGTTTCCCGCTAAATTGAGGACGACTTGGTACACAGACCCTCTGAATACCGGCACATCGACATTGGTCTTGAGGGTTTGAAGGGCTGTGCTCCAGCCATTGAAAAGCAAAGAGGCGGTCGGGTTTGGGGCAGTTTGGGGTGTCCAATTCTGCTGATTTTCCAAGAATGCGGTTGTGCCGAAGGGTTCTGACCCAATGGTTCCCGCATTTCCCCGCATCCCGTACTCAACCTGAAACGACAAAACATCGTTGAGAAAGGGTACCCAATTTTGCACGGCGGAATTGGGATCAGAGCGCATCCTTTCCAGGGTCCCGTTGTTCAATCGGTAGGCAATTTGGCGATAGCTTGTGGCGCAGTTGGCGGTCAGAAGTGGCGATCCTGTAGGACCGCGCAGGGTCTCAAAATAACGAAATTGGATGACGTCTCCAATCGCCATGGTCGGGTTGTCCGTGACGTCGATATTCGTCGTGACGCCTCCAGGCAAGGGGCAATTGGTTGCCACATCGTTGAGGCCCGCTCCATTCGCTACTGAGGTCGCAAACCCGATGTTGCGCATCTCCAATTCCATGATCCGCATAGCGTCGCGAACATTGGTTTGGAGCTTGACCTTTTCCTTGGTCCGGACATAATTGGTCTTTTGGGCATTCACCATGTCGAAGGCGACGTAGCCCACGATCACCGAGGCCAAGATGGCGACCAAAAGCTCGATCAGAGTCACCGCGCGCCGGGTATTCATCGCAGCACTCCTTGGGTTTGGATTTGTTGGGCTTTGCCCCCTTGGTTCCATGAAACCGTAATCACAGCGATGGTAAAACCATTGTTTGGGGTGTTGGTAATGGCTACAGAATATTTGATTCCGGAAACGGTGCGGGCGGTGTTTCCTGGAGTAAACAGGGTCGCCGGTTGCAACATCAAGGAATCCAAAATTTGCTGGCCGATTTGGGAGGCCTGGTCCATCCGTAGCGACGACACCTGGGTCTTGCGACTGCCGATCACCAAGGTGGCCAAGCCGGGAAGGGTGATCACCAAGATCACGGCCGCGATCAAGACTTCGAGCAAGGTGTAGCCCTTGCGGTGCTTGGTGGGGTGCTTTAGCGTTGGGTCCATGTCGAGCCATTCCATTCAAAGCGCAGCACGCGCATGTCTTTGTTGGGGTTAGAGACCAAGGCCACCGCTTTGCCCGTATAACTTTTGGTGGACAGGTATGCCGCTCCGGAGGCGACAACCGCCGTCGCTCCTCCACAAAAAGTGATCACGGTTGACCACGTCGATGGACCTGGGGCGGCACCATTTAGGCAGTTGTCCGAGGCCATCCCCTTGGCCAATCCCTTGGTTGCGTTTGCCGGGCTTGTGGGGTCGGCGGCGACGGTAACCGGAGTGGTCACCTGATTGGTCGTGGTAAAGCCGAACATGCTGGAGTTGCTGAGCGAGTCCTTCGACACAAACAAGTCTCCGCCGGTGCCCGTTTTCAGGGTCTGGTCGCCGGTGTTTTCCTTGTATAGGGACCAAACGCCTTTTGTGGGATCGATGGACAAATAATGTCGGACCCCCGTCCGGGCCGCGGCGCGGGCGGCGAGGTTGATGGTTTGGGAAAGGCGCAAAAAGTCGCCATCCAAGTTGTTGTAGGCCTGGATGCGCAAAAATTTGGGGACGGCGATACCCGACAAAAC
>CAIKAA010000471.1 GCA_903825275.1 uncultured Fibrobacterota bacterium
GACTTTTTCCTCAAGTATCGCGAACTCTTCGGCGTCTCTGTGGAGGAACCATTTGGGTTTTGGGCTTTTGAAACCACCTTTTCTGGAGGTCGCCCGAAACTTATGGGAAAGAAACGGCGACCAAGTTTTGAACAGACCAGGGAAGGGCCGCCTTCCTCAAAACCATTCCATGGACTTCCGAGGATTTCACCTTGAAAACAACTCTTTCGGTTCTTCTGCTTCTCCTTTTGGGAATGTCCGGTTGCAGCTCGGATTCGGCGAGTCATTCGCCCACCGCGCCGGTCGATACTTCAAAGCATGTCACCAAAATCGACTCGACAAATATTGTCACAGACACCACCAGCCATCCCCAGTTGGCGACCCAATTGGTGGGGAGCTGGAACGCCGACAGTTCCGTCAAACTGATGGGGATCGATGGAGTCATCTCGATGCAGGCCAGCTACAAGCAGGAAGGGACGTTTGAGTCCTTTGTGGATGCATCCCTTTTTGGCAATGCCATCCAAGGGCATTTGTTCACGGAATCCGGAATTTGGATCGCCCGTTCCGCCGACAGCGTGTTGGTTAAACCCACCCTATGTGCGGCTGCCGATACCCTGTTGGACCCAAAAATGAAAATGATCCTTCCTTTCCACTCGATCACCGGTGGATTCCAAGCCAACGACTTGAAGCCCTCGGCTTGTCCCGATTCCATGTGGATCACAACCCATCCCGTCCACGACACGCTGCGATTGGCGATGCCCGTGACGGTTCCGGGTCAGGGGCGATCCCTCTGGACCCTCGCCTTCCACAAGCTGCCGTGAGACCGTCTCGACACCTGATTGTGTTGGTGCTGGCGCTGGGTTTTCCGACGTTGGCACAGGATGTCGAACTTTGGCGTTTGAAGGGTCCATCAACCCTTTCCATCTCGGCATCCGAGGGGTATTCCCACTATCAGGCCACCGAGCTCAACGAAGTCCTCCAACTCTTGGAAAATCTGACCCGCGAAACGGCGGGGTTGAATCCTTATTCGGTCCAGGGATTTTCCGGCCATCCCGCCACCCAATTGTCCCTTTCGGTCGAAAAGGGGCCTTGGCGGCTGGGGTTGGAAACCGAATTTTGGACCCAGACGTTTTCGCAAAGCGATGTGCCCTTCGACTTGAGCGACAACCAACGCTCGAACCAGATCACCTGTCAAGATTTGTCGAACTCGACCCAAGCGTCGCTTGCCGGTTGCATCCAAGCCAGCGAAAATTTCCTGTTCCTGCCCATCACCCTGCAGCTTTCTTGGATGCCGCATTGGAAGCCTTGGTTGCAGGCGGGTGTGGGTTACGCGCTGGGCGTGATGGCCGGCAAGGCCAGCATGGAACTTTCCACCCACTACATCGGGGAAGGGGCCTCGGCTCCCGACAAGATCCATTTCGACATCGAGCCCGACCCTTTGATCAATCCGGTCCAAAAATGGTTTGCGGCGGTGGAATGGACTCCCCTTTCCTGGTTTGGGTTGGAAAGTCGCGGGGGTTGGC
>CAIKAA010000472.1 GCA_903825275.1 uncultured Fibrobacterota bacterium
GCCCGACAGGGCGCAGACCCCGCAGGGCGGCTTTTCGCCCGAGGAGGCTGCGTGCTTGCACGACAGCCCGTCCGGCGGCCAGGAAAATTCAACCCCATCCGCCGGGCCGCCCCCAGTCAAAACAAAGTGACTACTTGCCGTGAACGGCTTGGGCGAATTCGCGCAACAGAACCGGATCGATGCGACTTTCGAGGACATTGCCGGTCACGATCATCGCGGGATGGCATTCGGAACGGTCTCGAATGGCCTCGGGAGTTCGCAAACCGCCTCCTACAATGACGTTCACCCCTCCCTTGGAGACGATGTAGGAGAGCATTTCCACAGGAACGGGTCGGTTCGCACCGGAGCCCGCTTCGAGATAGGCCCACCGCATCCCCATCATGCGCGCCGCCCAAACGTGGTGCAAGACTCGGTCGAAATCTTCGCAAGGAAGCGGTTGGGTGCCAGAAACGATTTGGACCGTGGTCGGAGCACCGGACTCGATGAGCAAATAGGCTGTGGGGATGGGCTCGATCCCATGAGCCACAACCCGGGGTGCTCCCTTGACCTGCTCCTCGGCAAGATACTGCGGGTTGCGACCAGAAAGCAGGCTGGTGAACAAGATCCCATGAGCACCTGCGACAACCTGATGGTAGGAGCCCGGAAACAAAAGGACCGGAAGGGTGGATTGCTTGCGGATTGCGCTCATTCCCGCCTCGAAGACGCCCGGACTCGCGGAGCTACCTCCGACCAAAAGCAAGTCGGCACCGGCCTCTTGGACTTCACGTGCGGTCGCGGCAAGTTCCAGTGGCGGGAGCGAATCGGGATCCAAAAGAACGGCCCACAGGGGGCCGACCTCGGCGTGTTGCTTCAAAAGCGATTGTTCGATCGGGCCGATCACAGGATGCCTCTTTAGGCCAACTTGTTCTTGGCTGCTTCCAGGAAAGCCTGAAACGCCTGCGGGATTTTGGCGGGATCCTTGCCGCCGGCCTGGGCGCGATTGGGTTTGCCGCCACCCTTGCCTTCGACCACCGCCGCCGCCGCTTGCACCAACGGACCGGCAGGACAGATTTTGACCAGATCCTGGGAGACCAGGGAAACCAAGGTGACCTTGTCGTCGAATCCGTAAGCCAGAAGGGCGATCTGGCGCAAACCCAGGCCTTGTTCGATCGCGTCGACCAATCGACCGAATCCAGCGGGGTCGGTGACCTGGGTGGTGAGGTCGATCGCGACCGCCTTGGCCTTGCCCAGATCGACGGAGTCGGCCAGGATGGCAGGAACCTTGGCGGAAAGGGCGGCGACCTTGAGAGCTTCGATTTCCTTTTCGGCCAAACGCAACCGCGACCCAAGATCAGACACTTTTTGTCCAATCTCTTCCTCGGGACACTTGAGCGCCTGCGCCAACCGCGCGGCAGCGGTGGCTTGGCTGCGAAGGAGCTCGAACGCGCCCAATCCGGTCAGGCCTTCGATGCGGCGAACACCCGCGGAAATGGAGGATTCGCGCAAAACGCGCAACAAGCCGATTTGACCGGTGGATGCTGCGTGAAGGCCACCGCACAGTTCCTTGGAAAAGTCGCCCATGGTGAGCACGCGGACGGTATCGCCGTATTTTTCGCCAAACAGCGCCATGGCTCCCGATTTTTTTGCATCCTCGACCGGAAGAACCTGGGTGACGATGGACAGATTCTGACGAATCTGTTCGTTGACGATATCCTCAACACGCTTGATTTCGGACTCAGAAAGTGCGCTGGTATGAACGAAGTCGAACCGGAAGGCTTCGGGTCCGACCCACGACCCTTGTTGTTGGACATGTTCGCCCAACACCTCGCGCAACGCCGCATGGAGCAGGTGGACACCGGAATGGTTGCGCCGAGTGGCCTGGCGACCGACTTCGTCGACCGATGCCGTCAAGGTTCCGATGGATTCCTCGGAAACCGAACCTTCGAGCAGCTTGGCGCGATGGACGATCGTGTCGTTGACCTTCTGGGTGTCGATCACCTGGAAGCGAACCCCATTTCCGATCAACAGACCCGTGTCGCCGATCTGGCCACCCATTTCCGGGTAAAACGGCGTGCGATCGGTGACGATCCAGAAATCCTCGTCGTGTTCGCGGAAGCGAAGAGTCTTCACTCGGGCGACGTCGGATTCGTATCCCACAAAGGCGGGATTGCCATCTTGCAAAATGGTCCAGCCGTCGAGGCTGTTGAAAATGCTGGTGAACTTGCCACCCGAGCGGGCGCGCTCGCGCTGCTCTTCCATGGCTTTTTGGTAACCGGCAAGGTCGATGGAAAGATGGCGTTCCAGCGCCATCTGTTCGGTCAGGTCGACCGGGAACCCGTAGGTGTCGTAAAGCTTGAAGACTTCTTCGCCGGAAATCACCCCGTCGAGGGCCGCCTCGGCAGCCTTGCGGAAACGATCCAGGCCTTGGTCGAGGGTGCGCCCAAAACGTTCCTCTTCCGAGCGAATCACATTGAGGATATGCGCCTGGCGAGCCTTCAGCTCCGGGAAGGCATCACCCATGATTTCCACCAGCGTCGGCACGACCTCGCAAACCACCGGCTTCTTGGCTCCTAATTCGCGGGCAAAGCGAGCGGCGCGGCGCAACAGCCGACGCAAGACATAACCGCGACCTTCGTTGGAGGGAGTGGCTCCGTCGGCGATGGAGAACGAAAGCGACCGCAAGTGGTCGGCGATCACCCGATGGGGCGTGCCCGGTTCACCTGGGTCGTAAGCGACACCCGTCAGTTCGGCGATCTTGGCCAACAAGGGCTGGAAGACATCGGTGTCATAATTGGACTTGACACCTTGCATCACGCGCAGGATGCGTTCGAATCCCATTCCTGTGTCGACATGCTGGGCGGGTAAGTTGCGAAGCGAACCGTCTTCCAACCGTTCGTACTGCATGAAGACGTTGTTCCAAATTTCGATGAACCGTTCGCAGCCGTCGAGATTCACCGCAGCCTCGTAGCCAGGCTCGCCGGTGCGCGGATCGGACTCGGGGCCGAAGTCGTAGTGGACCTCGGAGCAGGGTCCGCAAGGCCCCACTTCGCCCATTTCCCAGAAATTATCCTTTTTTCCGGACTTCAGGATGTGGGTGGGATCGATGTCGGTTTCGGACTTCCACAGTTCGAAGGCTTCGTCGTCTTCCTCGTAGACCGTGGCCCAAAGCTTGGATTTTTCGATGCCCCAAACCTCGGTGAGAAGTTCCCAGGACCAACGAATCGCGTCCTTCTTGAAGTAATCGCCAAAACTCCAGTTGCCCAACATTTCGAAGAAGGTGTGGTGGTAGCTGTCGCGACCGACCACGTCCAGGTCGTTGTGCTTGCCCGAAACACGGATGCACTTTTGGCTATTGGCGGCGCGCTTGAGGGCGGTGGGGTTGTCGCCACCCAGCAAAATGGACTTGAACTGATTCATGCCGGCGTTTGCGAACAACAGCGTGGGGTCGTCGTTGGGGACGACCGGCGAGCTGGGAACGAACCGATGGTCCTTGGAGGCGAAGAAATCGATGAACGACTGACGCAGGACCTGCGACGTGACGGGTTTCTGGAGCTTCATAGGTGCTGAAAGGTAGAACCTTCCCACACCAATTCGAACGACTCGCCCTTTCCCCTTTGCGGGGATCCGAATAGATTCAAGAAATGACCGCCCATGAATTCTCGAAATGGCTTCACGAACGGCGCGATCCCGCTCGGGCCGTGCTGGTCTCGCGTTTTTTCCAGGTTTTCCCCGGAGGCTATGCCGAGCACGACCAGTTTCTCGGGATCGCCGTTCCCATGGTGCGAGAGGGCGTGAAAAAATTCCGTGGAATTCCCCCCGAACAGGCGGTGGTTCTGGTCAGATCCCCCTGGCACGAAGAGCGATTGGCGGGCCTCCTGAGCTGGACCGACACCTTTGCACGCAATCCTGTGGAGTCCACCCAACGCGAGATCGCCCGATTGTATCTGACCCATCGCGGCAGCATCGACAATTGGGATCTGGTGGATTCGAGTTCCCACCTGATTTTGGGACCTTGGTGGGAGACCCATCCTGATCCGGAAATGTTTTGGTCTTTGGCCAACAGTTCGGTGGTGTGGGAGCGAAGGATCGCGGTCTTGAGCACCTTCCACGGAATCCGCAACGGCAGAGCGAATTCTTGTTGGGAAATTTGCGAAAAATTGCTGGACGACAAACACGATCTGATCCACAAAGCCACTGGCTGGATGTTGCGCGAAGCAGGAAAAAGAGACATGGAAATGTTGCGGGAATTCCTGCATTTGCACGCACACCACATGCCTCGAACCATGCTCCGCTACGCGATCGAAAAGTTGGATCTAGAGGAACGTCGCGAGTGGATGCGATCCAGATAATCGGGGATCTGAATTTCTTCAAAAAAGATTTTCGTCATCGCTTGCTTTCTAGAAATTTCGACCGTAACATATAAGAAGTGGCCCGCTCAGGGTCGCATCAGAAACACAGGAAATCCTATCGAGATTCGTTCCTTCAAAATGAGATCCGGCGAACCTTCGTTCGGGCGGATGTGAACCAAAAAAGAACCCCTTCGCGTGGGGTTCCCTCTCCCAAGCGGTGGCGCTTCTAGCGTGTTACTGCGGGAGCATTTTGAGAATCGAGATCGAGTGTGTCGTTCGGGGCCGGGGGAAATCCTCCGGCCCCTTTTCTTATCCCTCGAATGGAATCTGGACGCTTACCCATTTTCCCAAGACGGAACGCTTTGACAGATCCTGTCATCGATCTCAATTCTACTTCCGAGTCTTTACCATTTTGGGGAAATAAACCGCCCTTGGCAACTAAAGGTGCCCTACCGGTTTCGCAGTGCCGTAGCAATCGGCAAGCCTTGGCACCGAAGGTGCCCCGCGGCCAATTTCAAACCATGGCGGTCGACAAGCTTGTTTGACAGGCCCTCTTCGACAATCTCAGGACACCGCAGGGGAGCCTCAGGCGATGCCCTGAGCCTGTCGAAGGGACAGGCTTCGGGAAAGCTGACCCCAAGAGATTGATCAGCATCGCGGGTATCGATCGCCACAAAGCGGCTTCAATCAAAAAACAGGCGACCGTGATGGGGCGCCTTTCTGACGTCACGATCCCAAAGCTCTTGGCCACCGAAACAGCGACCATCCTTGGTTTAATTTTTGGATTCAGCGGACCAAGACGGGAACTGATCCAAATCCTTCGGCATGGATCAGCCAAATCCCGGAGCGCACTTTCAAGCCATGTGCGTCGCGTCCATCCCACATCACCGTGCGATTGGACGGAAATTGTCGAATGACCCGACCATCGATTCCAACCACTTGGACCGATGCCTTGGCAGGCAACGAAATGCTCCAGCCTGCAACGGTGGGAACCAGACTGAATGCCGAGGTCCGGCCGGCCCGAGGGACGACGCTTGCAGGTTTGTCGAAGCCGTAGATGTAGTGATACTTCACCATTTCCAGGCGAGTCGAATCGACCACGCCTTTGCCCAAGGAGTCGACTGATTTTTGCATGGTCGCAAGTCCGGAGGCGATGTAGCTGTCGATCATGGCCGAGAAGGGATTGATCCGGTCCGTTTGGTAGACGGGGGGATTGGTCAAAGGTGATTCGCCAACTTGGACGGGGTGATGGAAAGAAAAGCCGACGGACATGGCATTCCATCCTTCCACAACACTGCCCCCTTTCGCGACTCCAATATCGAACAGGTCGGACATCCAATCGAAATCCAAGGGGAGCTTTTGGGTCCCCAGTGTGAAGTAGATGTTTTGCATCCTGGAAACCTTGAGGTTTCGGGAGATACGACTCAAGCCAATCGCGTGGACCGTCTTGATTTGCGAGACTTGGTTCAAGGTGTCGACGATCCGCCACATGGCGACGGGCGAAACCGAATCCGTTCCACAACCCGAGGAAAAGATCAGGGGATGGAAGGTCTCATTTCCCAGCATGGCATTCGCCGGATATCCATAATCTTGTTGATAGGGTGCGAACGAAACTGGTCCGGCCTGCAACATGCTGGTCGTATCCCTGGGATCGACCACCACGCTGTCCCACTTCCCCGATGTCGCGGTGTTGACCAAGGACTGCCGGTACACCGTCAATGAATGCAAGTAAAGCGTGTCGGTGCATTTGGCCCCAGCCACAGAACTGACTCCCAAAAAGGCCAACGAGGCGAACAAGAACGATCGACGCATGAAAAAACCTCCCGATAAAGATTCAGATAGAATACTTCCGAAGCCGGACTTTCTCCGAGCGGTTCAACCAAGAGATTTCGAATGTCCATACTCCATGGGAGTACGCAACCTCTCGGAATGGGATCAAATTTTTAGGACTTGAACCTTGCCATCGGGTTGGGCCACGAAGGCGATCTCTGCCATGGCGACGAACAACCCATGCTCCAGCAATCCCGAGATCCCGTCCAACCGCTCCGCCAAAGCCGCCGGTTCGGGAATGGGGCCGAAATCCCCATCGATGATGAAGTTGCCATTATCGGTGCGGATCAGTTCTTGATTGGCGCTGATGCGTGGTGTCAGCTTGGCCCCCAACGCCTCGATGTGGCGGCAGGTGGTTTTCCAAGCGAAAGGCAAGATCTCCAACGGAATGGGCCGGGTGGTCCCCAAGCAGGAAACCACTTTGGTGGAATCTGCAATGACCGCGAATCGCTTGGCAGCCTTCTCGACCAATTTTTCCCGGAAATGGGCCGCTCCCCCACCCTTGACCAAGTTCAAGCGCGGATCGATTTCATCGGCGCCATCGATGGCCAGATCCAAAAGGCCGAGGTCGTCGAGGTCGAAAATTTCGATTCCCAAGGATCTGGCGAGGTCCGCCGTATCGCGCGAGGTGGCGCAACAATGGACGTGGAGTCCCGTCTTGTGGACCCGCTCGGCCAAAAGCTGGACCAGATGCCGGGCGGTGGACCCGGTACCCAGTCCGAGATTCATTCCTTCCTCCACCAGTTCAAGGGCGGCGGCGGCGGCGGATCTTTTGGCGCTTTCGAGATTGTCCATAGATGGGACCAAAGGTAGAAAGTCTCCCTTTTCAACCCTGAATAGATCACGGTGATCCGAGATTCAATTTCCCCGGAAGTCAATCGTGTACCGCCCACCTCCTTGGTGAGGGTTTTGGAAACAGGTAATTCCAATCAATCGGATGAAATACAAGGGTCCGATTGGAGTGAATAAATCGGTTCTACTTCCTCCATAGAAATAATCGTTGTAGCCAAGTGGTTGCCCGGTGCTGTCGATCACCTCCGTTGCCATGCACGCTCGCCCGGATAGCGTATAGTGCCGGTACTTTCCGGAAACCGCTGGTTTGGCCGGCAGCTGGATGATGTCCGTATCCCCGACGGCCATGGTGCGTTCTTGAACTTCTCCCGAATCGATCGAACCTGCTCGAGAAAGCCGGTTGTCCGGTTCGTAGCGGTCTAGCGTGCGACTTGACGCGGAAATCTCGACCGTCGAGAGCTTCACCGTGTCGGTCCGAGGAGCAACACCTAGGTAAACGGAGGTGTCGTTCCCGGACAGATAACCTTCCTCGAGCAAGTCCAAGGCGTCCAATTCTCGAATCGAATCCTGGGTGAACAGGGCGAGTTTTTGGCCCACCGAGGAGGCCCTGACGAAGATGTTTCCGTTGGGCACCAGATGCACCCGATACCAGATCGTGTCCGTGTAGGACGTTGAACCTCGAAATAGAGTGCCGTCAGAAGGAACCAGAATCGCTGTAGCCCTTGTTCGATGCCTGCTCGACGAGTCGAAAGGAACCATCACGAGCTGGAGCGTGTAGGGTTGGAAGGTTGGCAAATCCCTGTCGGGATGGACAACCACGACGTAATCGGCGGGGATATCGGACTGGATGTTCAATCCACCAATCATGCAACCCGTGCAAGCCATGCCAGCGGCCTTCTCCAAACGCCACGTGACGTCACCCGAAGAGACAATCTTGACCGCTTGGTTCGGCTCCATGTGAAGCCGAAAAAGGTCGGAGTCTCCGCGGTTGATCCAACGCGTGATGGGAACGACCCCCAACATCGGCGCGTGGGTCCGGTCGTCGGAAGACTCATAGCGATCTGGATCGGACATGGACCAGCCACGAACCGTATACGTGGCCCCCGCTCCGTTGGAAGCCGAAAGCACCCGAAGGAAATAGGTGTTGGTGTCGCCCATATCGCCCAGGGTGAGCTGGTACGATATGTTGCCCCCCGGCACACTGATTTGACAATTTCTGGCATCAAATGCCAGGGTAGAATCCCGCTTTCGCACCTCCCATTGGGGACGGTTGGAACTCAACGGGACGACGACCTCCAGAACCCGAAGCTTCCCCGGAGTGGGTGAGAATTCCATCCAATCCTCGTCTTGGGCAATCACGAAACGACGACGCGCGAGGCTGTCGTAGGGGATCTTGACGGCTTTGGAGATTCCTCCGTCCGGCTCCAAGCTGTCACAGTCCCACACCTTCCAACCGCGCGTGGTGTAGGAAGTCACAGAAGCCGACCCATCCATACGCACGAAGACGGTGGATGTATCGTCCGAGCGGGCGACTAAGATCGGGGGATCGTTTAGATTGCTGGATCCTTCCACCGAGGCGATCAACGACCCATCCGCCCTGTGGAGAGTGAACGTCGGACGATAACCATCATTCCCGAGCAGCTGGAGGTACCGGAAGGAATGACCCGCCCCAGGGATGCGGATCCAATCGGCGCTGTCGTTGGCCCACAGAAGACGCGTCTGAAGAGAGCTATCCAAGGGCAGGGTCTTGGCCTGGTCGATGGTGTTGTCGGGTTCGTAGCTGTCCTGGTAATCCTCGGTCCAGACGCGGAACGAATAGTTCACCACATCGCGGGCATTGGCATCCGCGGCGAACTGCAAATAGAACGGACCTTGATGGGGAACGTATTCCGTGATCTGGGCACCGTTCCAATAGGTATGATGGCGTGATCCATCGGGCCAGTAGATTTTGGCAAAAGGCATATAGTCATCGCTAAAGGTTCCGGGAGTGCTGGCTTCGAAATGGACAACCTTTCCCGAGGGCACGTCGAAAGACATCCAATCTTGGTCGCCGGGAAAAAGGTTCCGCGAGACCCAATGGCTATCCAACGCCATCCGATGAGCGGTCTCGCGGGTTTGGTCGGGCTCCAGGGAATCCGGTACGACCGGGGCCATCGTCGCCCTGACGCGATAGGGGGCATCGGGGGTGGTGAGGTCGGTCGCGGCCAAGACCTGGAGGTAGACGACGGTGTCGCGGACCGTGTAGATCTCAAAACTGTCCTGGAGCCGAAAACCGCCCAAGCCGGAACCGAGATCCGTGTATTGCTGGAGTTTAGCGCCTCCAAATACACTATACAGCGTGGACATCAAGGGATCGTCCAAATTGATCCAAACTCGCAATCGGTTGCCGGCCGGGACCCGGATGGTCATCCAGTCAAAGTCCCCGCCCCGGAGCGATCGGTGGACCCAATTCCCGTCTGCCGGAAGTGGATGAGCGATGGCGGCCGAGTCATCGGACTCCCAAGGATCCGTGTTGCGGCCAGCCTCAGAAGAAATCGAGTAGGAAATGTTCGCGGAACTTTTTTGGTCCGACGGTCCATGCAACCGCAAATAGTATTTGCCAGATTTCCGGGATAGGAAATTCGTTGCCCTGGTGGAGGAGTACATCGTCCCCAACGAAACAAGTTGGACAGAATCTGCATTGAAGATTTCGCCCGAAGTCCCTTGTCCTTCTAAATACAGCACCCACGCCATTCCCGAATCCAACTGCATGGAAAACCAATCGACGTCCCCATCCGGGAGCGTGCGATGAAATGTTGTGTTCTCATGGCCCAGCACCACCGCCTTTGATCTCGTGTCGTCGGGCTCCAACGAATCCGGAAGGGAAAGGAAATCAGGAAGCCCGACAGTTGTGCGCATCCGGATGCGATAGGTTTCGGCTTGGGACCCTTGCAACCTGACCTGATATTCCCCAGTGCGGATGCAACCAAACTTCCAGATCCGTGTCTTGGAATCGATGTAACCCGAATCAATCAGCACCTGGTGGACTCCCTGCCAAGAAATGACACTGGGGATCGGTGCCGTCTTGGCTTCCACTTGCACGGAATAGACCGATCCCGAATCGGCGTGGATCCGGAAAAGGTCAACATCGTCGGTCGTAATATCGCCGTGGAAATTTCGCGTGATCCCGGCGGTATCCAACGTCAGGAGTGGCGCTTGGGCCAAGGAGGAATCGGGCTCCCAAGCGTCCGGAAGGACGGCAGTGGCCGGCAGTCCGGATTTGGAAGCAAGGGAAACCGTGTAGGGGTTGGTAGAACTTTCCCCCACCAATTGCAGGTAAGCCGTCCGGGCGCGAAAGCAGGCGTACGTCCATGTTCCGTCGAATTTGGAATTCAGGCTCAGCTCGCTGCCGTCGGCCCCCAGCAGCTTGACCTGGGGGCGTCCTAGGCTGGGGAGGATACTGGTTCCATTGACAGATATTGTCACGGAGCTCCCGGAATCCAGGCGCAAGCGGATCATGTCGGTGTCCACCGACCCGGCGTAGTGGGTGGTGCGTCGCTGGCTGTTCATGGTCTTGAAATCCCAGTCGCTGGCGTGTGCGGTGTCGTTGTCGGGCTCCCAGTTGTCGGCCCCTTCGAAGTACATGGGGATCAGGCTGTTTTCCCCCACCTTGAGATCGACCTTGGTGCCCGATGGCCCAATTACCTTAACGAGGTAGATTCCCGCACGCAAGCAGGGAAACACCACCGAATCCCCCACCAAGGGATTTGCGACCTGCGCCAAGGTGTCGGTCCCCGACAACCGGAAAACTTGTGCGGTTCCTTTGCCCCGTGGGAGGCAGGTGAAGGTGTAGGTGTGGCCGTTGGTTCCGGCAAAGGACACCCAGGTCGCGGACTTTCCAAAACCCGTGTGTCCTCTGAGCTGGATGGTTTTGAGAGCCTGCCCAGGCCGAAGCGAATCGGACCCGACAGGTCCTGTCACCTGGTTGGAATCGATCTTCGTCGTGTCCTGCTTTGTGGTGTCGACCACGCTGGGTGCCGGAGCCGGGGATGTGCCGGAATCGTCACAGGACGCAAAAAAGGCGACCAAAGCGAAGCCTAAGGCCGCGGCCCTAAGCCTGCGCGTGGAAGTCGGAGAAAGAAATCGATGGGGGGCGGTTGGAGGAGAGTCATGCATGGCGGACTTTCGGGATCTAGGGGAATCGCACAGGCTGGAGGGGTGATGCAAAAAGCGGCATGGACTAATGTTGCATCGTCGCGTCGATTCGCGACGTGATTTCCCTCACAGACCTATCTAAACCCGGTTTGGGTGCAACCTCCAATTTCTGCAAGCCTAGGAAAGACTCGCAGAAGGGCCAATCCCGTTGTGATCAGAGTGGGGTCGAACTCTGAACGGTTCCGCTGCGCGAGACCACCACGGTGGCGCTGTCCTTGCCGTTGCTCCATGTGCCCACAAAGGCATTGGCGCTCCAGCGGCCGTGGAATTGTGCATAGCTCAGATCGGCGAATTCGACCCGAGCGAACAGGGTACCGGCATTCACTTCCGCCCCGTTGGCCACGGGATGATCCGAATGAATTTCCCAGAGGGTATGCCGTTCGGCCAAATTTGTCCGGTAGCGTTCGTACCGGATGGAAAGGACGGAGTCAAGGTCGTGGCGATCCAGCGAAGGCCCAAGGATGGCCGTCACCTCGGTGCGGGTCGAATCTAGCCCGGTCGAGCGATGGAATCGATCCAGGAGGCGAACCGTGTCTCGAGCCTGGAAACTGGAATCCAAGCGCGGCCCATAAGCGGTCTGCCAGCGCGTGAGTCCAAAATTCCAATCGGTGCGGGCGCTCCACAGCTTGGCGTAATTGCGCAAGGTGTCGCGATGCGCCAGGATCAAGCCGCTTTCCAGTTTCCGACCCCAAGCCAACTTGGAAAGCTTGGTGACCCGAGCCAAGCCCGAGTCGTTGGGTCCGATCACGGGCAAGCCAGGAGTTCCTGGTTGGATCCAAAGCGCCCAAGAGGTGTCGGGTGAGGTGGCGGCATCCTTGACAAGGGAACGGCTGGCCGACCACCAAGAATTGTCATCCCCCGTGGTGAGAAGCTTGTCGCGTCCGCCATCGGTGAGCATCGTGCTGAAATCGGTCCATCGCCCCGATTTGCGTCGAACATTCCAAGTAGCCTTGCCTGTATCTCCCTTCAGCAACACGAAGCTCCGGCTGTACGGCTCCACCCAGCTGTAGCTTTCATAGCTTCCAAGGCCACGAACACTGTCGGTGGACATCCAAAAGACCGTGTCGATGCCCAGCGTCGTGAACAGGGGGTAATTCCCGATCACCAAGGAGTCATGGACCTTCCAGGCCGGAGCATTGTCGTTGCAGATCGTCTTCTGCCAACCGACTTTGGACCCCACCACGAAGGCAATGCTGGAGTCCGATGTGCATAGGATTCCAAGCGTTCGACCCGCGAGGTTCGCCGACGAATCGAAGAGGGCGCTTTTCCCGCTCCCGATGTCGGTGGAAGCCGAATCCAGCCCATTCCAATCTTTGGTGGAATCCATACCCAGAGCCAGGATGCGACCCAAGGCCTGTACCGTATTGGGGAAATCTTCCCCTCCCGCGCGGGGACCGTCGGCCGTGGAGTGGTTGTCGCAGGAACAGAGCCACAAACTGACTCCGATCAGGACGAAGATCGAACGGTTCATAGAGTCTCCCTTTTCCGCGAGCGCGGAAAGAATTGAATGGACAGTTGGTGGATTTGGTCGGGCTTGTTGTCGGCCCGGAGCAACTCGAAGACATCCTGGCGGAACCGCTCGATCTTGCGCTCGACTTCGCGGCGCGTCGGATCCGAAACCGTGAGCAGGATCGTGGAAACATGGCGGCGATCAGCTGGGAACCGAGCGATGGCTTCGGCGCCCTGGCTGATCCAAACGCGATTGAGGTGGCGCACCTGTTCGTTCATGGTGGCCGGAGGCTCGACGAAGGAATCGGTGACTTTGTAAACCCCCTCGGCGTCGACCTTCACCAACGCCCAATCGACCAAGTCTTTGGCGATGCGCGCGGCCACGGCTGGCGCCAGTGGCGGATCGACAAACGCCCCGAGTTGGGAGCCATCACCCTTCCAATGCAGGCATTGCAGGGCGGCCCGAACCAAGGGATACCGGAAATCCTGGTAATACCGGGAAAGAGCGGGATTCATTTTGACAAAGCTAGATCGAGACCGGCGAACCAAAATCTGGCGCCAGTATTCTTCGCGATCCTCGGGTGCTTTGGCTTGGTTGTGCTTGGTCAGAAGCCGAAAAAATTCTGCCTCGCTCCCGCGAAGCCCGAAACCCTTGATCATCTTCACCACCGCGTCGTCGCTCAGCTTGCGCCTGCCGCGAAGCACGTCCCCCAAAAAACCAGGATTCGAGAATCCCGCTGCCTTGGCGAAAGCCCGATGGGTCAGATCGGGATCGGTCTCGCATCTGGCGCGCCACAGTTCAGCCAACACCTTGCGGTAATCTTCGTACTGATAGAGATCGATGGACACGACGTTCCCCCCTTTCGACAGGGAAGAAGGTACTCGAAATGCCATATAAAACTATTTTTTTGATTACATTTTTGATCGATTTTGCAGTCGCAGAAAAACGAATAACTCCTTTATTTATCTATGTTTGTCTGGACTTTTCTTGACCAAATCTTTTTCCACCCAAACCATATTGTCGACATAGATTACACTTTTTTGATTACAAATCCATTTTCCGAGCCCCGCTCAAACCACCCCCTTGCCCCACTCTAGTCCTCCCTCCCCTCGGAATCATCGCCACTGGTTTCCCTGGGAACTACCTTTCTGGCATATGTCAGAAGAGCAGATCACCCCTCTCGTCAACGAGTACAGCGCCTCTTCCATCAAGATTTTGGAGGGGCTAGAAGCGGTTCGCAAACGTCCGGCCATGTACATCGGCTCGACCGATTGGCGGGGCTTGCACCACTTGGTCTGGGAAGTCGTCGACAACGCGGTCGACGAAGCCCTTGCCGGCCATTGCACCCTGATCAATGTGAATGTCACGCCGGACAACCGGATTCGGGTCAAGGACAACGGCCGCGGCATTCCCTGCGACATGCACGAATCAGGCATGTCGGGCGTGGAGGTGGTCATGACCAAGCTCCATGCCGGCGGCAAGTTCGACGACAACACCTACAAGGTCTCGGCAGGATTGCACGGCGTCGGTGTGAGTTGCGTGAACGCTTTGGCCAAGGAACTGGTTGTCCATGTCGCCCGAAATGGCAAGCTGCATCGCCAAAAGTTCGAGCGCGGCGACACCGTGACCCCCTTGGAAATCCTCGGGCCCACCGATGAACGCGGGACCACGGTCGAATTCCTTCCCGATCCGCAAATTTTTGAGACCTTGATTTTTGATCGGCATATTTTGGCCAATCGCCTGCGCGATCTTGCCTTCCTGAATCCGGAACTGAACATTCTCTTCACCGACGAGCGCCTGCCTGTCGAAGATGTTCTCCATCAAGAAAATTTCCACTTCCCCGGCGGCCTGGAAGCCTACGTGGAATTTTTGGACCGCAAGCGGACCCCGATTCATTCCAAGCCCATCCGCATCACGACCGAATCCCCCATTCCGGTCGACATCGCGATGCAGTACAACGACTCCTACACCGAGGTGTTGTACAGCTTTGTGAACAACGTCCACACGACCGATGGGGGAACCCACGAATCCGGGTTCAAGGCGGCACTGACCCGGGTCGTGAACCAGTACGCCCAAACCAAATTCCAAGGCAAACTCAAGGATTTGGCGATCGAAGGCGACGACACGCGGGAAGGCTTGACGGTTGTGATCAGCGTCAAGCTGGCCGAGCCGCAATTCGAGGGGCAGACCAAGCACAAGTTGGGCAACTCCGAGGTCAAAAGCCAAGTCGAAGCGCTCGCTTACGAAGCGCTCCAAAAATGGTTTGAAGAAAACCCTGCGGTGGCCAAGTCCATCGTTGAAAAAATCATCCAGGCGGCGACCGCTCGCGAAGCGGCTCGGCACGCCCGCCAGCTCGCACGCCGAAAAAATGTATTGGAAGGCGCAGGACTCCCCGGAAAACTTGCCGATTGCCAGAGCCGCAAGCCCGAAGAATGCGAGTTGTATCTGGTCGAAGGAGATTCGGCAGGCGGTTCGGCCAAGCAAGCACGGGATCGAGTGTTCCAAGCGATCCTGCCCTTGCGCGGCAAGATCCTGAACGTGCAGCGGGTGCGGATCGACCGGGCTCTGGGTTCGGAATCCATCCAAATCATCGCCCAGGC
>CAIKAA010000473.1 GCA_903825275.1 uncultured Fibrobacterota bacterium
CCATCGGGGTGATGCGCTTCAAGAGCTTGGAAATCCGCGCTTGGGCTCGGTATTTTTTGATGAGCCAACCCGGCAAGAACATGATCGCCTCGCGACTGAACACCACCGTCCAAAAATTTCTGAACCTGAGGGATTTGAAGACGCTGGGGGTCCCCATGCCGGACCGGAGACGCAGGTTATCCATCTGCCGGATCCTTGGTGAATTGGAAGCTCGGATCGAACTGGGTGGAGAAGTTCACCAGACCCTGGAATCCCTGACGACGGCCTTGTTCAAGAACTGGTTTATCGATTTCGGGCCGGTGAGCGACATCCCGCAAGAGGCCCCGGTGCACAAAGATGTGGGGATGTCTTCCACAACCTTGCCGACCCAGTTGGTGGATTCGGAACTGGGAGAGATTCCCAGGGGTTGGAAAGTTCAACCCCTCAAGGAGCTCAGCTCCCTCATCACTCGTGGCATCAGTCCAGCTTATTTGGAAACCGGAGGGGTGTGCGTCTTGAACCAGAGGTGCATCCGCGATCATCGGGTTCAATTCGGGTCCTCTCGCCGCCACGACGCCTCGAAGCGATCCATCGAGGGGCGTGCCCTAAAAATCTTCGACCTCCTGATCAACTCCACCGGAGTGGGAACCTTGGGACGCGTGGCGCCGGTGGTGAGATTGGACGAGCTCACCATCGTGGACTCCCATGTCACGGTCGTTCGCGCCGGAAACCAAATCAATCCCATGTTTCTGCTGATGGCCTTGCTGTTTCGCGAACGAGAAATCGAATTGCTTGGGGAAGGGACGACAGGCCAAACGGAATTGAACCGCTTCCGTTTGGAGGGAATGCGGCTGATCGTTCCCCCCAGGGAACTTCAGGAAAGTTATGGCCGGAACACCCTTCCGATTTTCCAGAGGATCGCCCAGAACGAGCAGGTTGTCCATTCTCTCACGGGCCTTCGGGACGGACTTTTGGCCCGGCTTCTGTCCGGTGAGCTGAATGTTCCCAAAGCCATGATGCTGATGGAGTCCATCGTCGAGGGCGACAATTCTCCCACACCACGATCCGCGTCGCGCCCGCGATCTACCCCGGCTCGCCCACCGCGCTGATGTAAAGGATCGCGTGCGACAGATCTTGTCCAAGCGTTTCGTTCACCAAATCGTCGAAATAGCCGCCGATCCCCGAAGCGCCGAGATCCATGGCTTGGGCGGCCAGGTTCAGGCGTTCCCCGAAATGTCCGGCATCCATGCAAAGCGGTCGGTAGGCCCGTTCTCCCAAGCCTTCGACGGCACGGGCCAGTGGAGTGGTGTGCACGATCACAAACGAGGCGTTGCCGCCCAGTTCCTGGCCCAGGCACATTCGCAGGCAATCCTCGCGAAAGGCTCCTGGACGATGGAGGGCGATGGCATCCGTCTCGGGGTCCCAGTGCCACACGCCCGATTCCAGGCCGAGCACCGAATTGACCACGATCCAGGTGTCTAAAAATCCCGGTGGCGAAAGCTGTTCCTCGGCAGGGATCTTGCTCCAGAAGAGCAAGGTGGAGAATTGTTCCAAGGTGACCGGAGCCCAGCCAAAGGAGCGGCACGAACGGCGATCGATCGCTGCCCGAAGGAGATCGCCGGGAAGGGAATGTGGTGGGAGCGGAACATATTCGAGGTCGGGTTTCCGCCATGGCCAAGCCATCGGGGAGGGGGGTTCAGGATTCCCGGCTCCAATCCGAGATAGATGGTGGGCGCGCATCTGCATGGCGCCCGGCTCCACCGCCGCCGAAATTTCGGTGGGGTCGGGAGGCAAGCTTTTGAGACTTTGCGAGACAGATTTTGACAAATGCTTCGCGAGCGGGATCGCCAGCAACGGCACTTCGTCTTGATCGGGAAACAACAGATCGGAAAGACCGCTGTCGCAAAAGCCCGAGAGCGGCACGGCCTCGAAGTGTTCGCGCCTGGCCGCTTCGAGCAAGTTCCCCGACAGGTGTCCCGCGTCCAATAGGATTCGTCGATAGGCGCGTTCTCCATAACGCCAAGATCCCCGAGAAAAGATGCCCGTCAAAACCGCGATGGCCTGGGCTTCCCGCGCCGGTTGGATGCCCAGCAAACTATTGGCGACTTCCCCTCGGAAATCGCCTTTCCAGACCGGCACCAGGGCAAAGCCAGGAGCGTGGAATTGCCAAACTCCAGAATCCATTCCATCGACATCCAACACGATCCAATAGAGTTCAACGGGGTAGAGGCCACCCGCAGAAGGGTTGGTGCGAAACAGGTGGGGGTCTTGGATGGAACCGCCCATCGCGTTGACCCCCGAAGCGAACCAGGAAATCCGGCAAAGGGTCGCTAGGTCAAGGTGGGGGAAAGAAAGGGGGTAATCCGAAGCCGTGGTTTCGTTGGCCAACTCCGTTAAAAACCCCAGGTGAGGCCGGATGTCGGTGTATTCCGTGCCGGAAATGGCCTTCCAGGCTTTGGGCTGGTTTTCCCAATGGGCCTGTCCCAATTTGTCGATCGTTCGCGGATCGTATTTGGTAAGCTGGTGATAGCGTTCGAGAAAGCTGCTCATTCCAGAGAAACTACCAAGGATCCGTGGCAGAGTCCCATTTTGGAACGAGAGGAATCAGTCGCGCATCCAGGGCGCATAGGCCTCTCGGGCGGGGATGCGATAGAATCGATCTTCCTCGGGGCACCAACCCGTCAATTCGCGTCCATACACGCAACCCGTGTCAAGCCCTTTGACATCTTTCCGGTCGACGAGTCCTCGCATGGCCCAGTGTCCAAAGACCACGGGAACCGGCCAGGTGGTGCAGTCGAACCAAGCGGGATCATCGGGATGGTCGAGGTCAAGGCCTTTTCCGTCCCAGGTCCGGATGGTCAACAGAATGTGGCGCGACATGTCTTCGAGCCGGGTTTTCCCAGGTTCCAAGCCAGCATGCACGACCAACGCATTGCCCAAGTCTAGCCACAACGGCCAATTTTTGACGCGCTCGGCCACTTCCAAGACCGATGCCCCCAATCGATTTTCGTAGCGACGCTCCTTGTCGGTCCACTTGCCAAGGGGTGTCGCCGCCATTTTCAGGAGTTTTGCTTCATGGTTTCCCAGGACACACGAAATCCTCTCGCGCTCCACGAGATCCAAAACTCCTGAACTATCCGGTCCCTTATTCACCAAATCTCCGACTGAAACCAATCGATCCGAGGAGGTGGGACCGAACGCCGCGAGCAACTCGGCGAGTTCGGCGCGACATCCATGCACGTCGCCGATGACGAGTGTTCGAATCAGACGACGACAAGCAGGTTGTTGGCCGATCCGAAGGGGCCAGGGACTTGTTCCCGATCGGGGTCGGGCTCATACGAAAGTCCGTCGTAGACGTACTTGTATTCATAGGAGCCTGGCTTGAGCTTGAGTTTGGCGCTCCACATTCCGGTTTTGTCGCGCTTGAGCGGGGTTTTGCCCAGGGTCCATTCGTTGAAGCTTCCGACCAAGTCGACGGCGCCAGAATTTGGCGAATACCGTTCAAAGACCACCTCGACCAGAACCGACGCGGCTTTGGCGACGGGCAAGGTGGCCGCAGCCTTGGACTCGGCCTTCTTGGCAACGGGCTTTGCTGCTGGCGCTTTGGGTTCGACCTTCTTCACGACGGATTTGGCTGCTGGGGCTGGGGTCGCGGGTTTGGCCGCCACGGGAGCCGTTTTCTTGACGGCCACGGGCTTCACTTCCACTTTCTTTGCCGGTGCTTTCGCCAAAGCCTTGGGCGGCACCGGGGCCGCTTTGACGGGAGCGGCCTTCGGGGCGGATTTGGCGACCGCAGCCTTTGGAGCTGTGGTTTTCGTTGGAGTGACGGATTTTGTCGCAATTTTTGCGGGACTCTTTTTGGCTGGCATCTCTACCCTCCCTGAGCAATGGTGGCTGGCAATCAGATAGAACATTACCATTCCATCTGGCAATGGAACCAACAAGTTTTGTGGCTGGAGTTTGGCTAGTCCCCATAGTGTTGCAAAAGGTCCACCACCTTGCCGTGGTAGGAGGCCCCGAACAAGTGCAGGTGGTTGAGCAAGTGCACCAGATTGTGAATTTTGATTCGATCTCTCCACCCAGTTTCTGGCAAGGCGAATTCTTCCCAGGCCGAATGGAAGATTTTTGGAAAGCCACCGAACAGGAATGTCATGGCAATATCGGTTTCGGCCCATCCGTAATGGGTGAAGGGATCAATCCAACAGGGCCTGCCCGCCGAGTCGGACAAGACGTTTCCAATCCAGAGGTCGCCGTGGAGCAACGAAGCGCTGGCCTTTGGGAGAAGTTCGCGAAGTCGATGGGCCATCCGTTCTCCCCAGGCGGCTTCGACGGGGGAGAGAAGTCCATCGTCCCGGCAAAGACGAAGGAGTGGAAGCAATCGACGTTCCACGAAGAAATCATGCCCATCGGCCATCCAAGCATTGGGAAGGAGGGTCGAACCCAAATAGCCATTTTTTTCGAATCCGAACGCAGGACTCGATGTTTGGTGGACCGCAGCCACCATCCGACCAAAGCGCTCCCCATCGAGGGGTTTCGGGGGGCCGGTAAGCAGGTCTTCGAGAACCAAGAGATGCGGAGAAACATGCAAGATTTCGGGCACTCGCGGGCCAACGGGAACTCGAAGAGTCTCCAGTGCAAGCCGTTCGGTGGGAAACTGGTCGGGTGGGGTGTTCAACTTTGCGGATTTGGCAACGACCGTCGATTGGTTCGAAAGCTGGAGACGTTCGACGGTTGAAACGCTGCCTCCAGAAAGGGTTTTCCGCGACACCAATTTGACATTTTGTGTCAATAGCCAATCCGATAAGGGATCTTTGGTGCATCCGCTCATGGCAAAGGGAAGTATATTTCCCAAAGACCCCCCGTGCAGGAATAAGAGGATATGAGCGACAAGGAACTGGTCCGAAAAAGGATCAACAGCTTCATCAACCCAAAGGCTGGGGCAGACAATACCGCGGAAATCACGCGCTTGATCAAGACTGTATTCGACGATTTCCTGAACCAGGGGTTGACCCCGGAGAAGGCAACGGAGAAGGCTCGGATCGAGATTCTGTCCTGGAAGTACCTGTTTCGGGTACGCAAGTCGGATTTCGCGGAATTACTCGCCCAGATCGAAAAGGTTTGCGCGGGCTGCGACTTCACGCGACTGATCACTCCGCCGATCGAGGTGATCGAGAGCGATTCCGGCAAGGTCAAGATCTACTTCCGCAAACGGAAGTTCCAGATCCAAGTCCCCAAGGGGTACACCATCCAAAAAGCCAACATGGATCGAATGGCCAAGACTCTGGAAGAGTTTTACTTCGACAACTTGGATGATTTTGGCGACCGGACCCTTAAGGCGACCATGACCGTTGCCCGTCTCGAGTCGTTGCCTCGCTACGACCTCTGGTTCGAATGATCGGTGTCGCGCAGGGAGTGTTTCCTGCGCGCAAGGTTTGAGACCAAAGAGGTTTTGAGGCTTGGACCGAAGGGAGCCCTTGCTGAAAGCCAGGCGCTCTTATTCGCATGTTCTGAATCCTCGGCTCGCCCTGTCAACGGCTACGGCCCTGCGAATTAGGCAGGGCGCCTTCGGTGCCAAGGGCTCAGCACGAGCACATTGGCACCCCGCGAGTGCCCCGCTCGGACTAAAGTCCTCGCATGATCCTTGGGACGCAACGGCGCTGAATTGCTTGGGGGCCCTGCGAGGGATTTAACCCGAGCCCATGCCGGAACGCTTGCCCCCCGCAGCTCGGACTAAAGTCCTCACATGATCCTTGGGACACAGCGTTGCTGCATTGCTTTAGGGCCCTGCGAGGGTTTTA
>CAIKAA010000474.1 GCA_903825275.1 uncultured Fibrobacterota bacterium
CCAGCTCCCGCCCCACGATTCGCTCCGCCAAATCCTTCGAACAGATGCTTCGATCGGTGGTTCCCCCGGCATCGTAGACCGGGCTGATCCACAATTTGTCCTGGGGCCTCAAGGCCTTGAGGAAGGACGCGGCGAAATCTTCCAACAAGAACCTCAATGGCCCATATCCGTGGGGTTGGAACACCGCCAGAACCCTACCGCTCCCGGCAACCAGATGGGCCGCTGCCAACCCGGCCTCGATCTTGGTCGGATTGTGGGCAAAGTCGTCGAACACCCGGACCCCACGGGCTTCTCCCACCAGTTCGTGGCGTCGCCCGACTCCCTGAAACGATTCCAAAGCCCGTGCGCCCGTCGCCAAGTCCACTCCCGCCAAAACCCCCACGGCCAAGGCCGCCAAAGCATTTTCCACGGTGTGCATGCCGGGACTGGGCACGGTCACGGCCACTTCGCCCAGACAAAATTTGACACCATCTGGCATCAGCTGAATGTGGCTCGGCAAGGGAAGCGAGGAAGAATGGAGGCCAAATCGGAAGCTGTCTGGGCCAGCGATTGCCACGCAGTCGGGGCGGTCGCCGTGGACCACGAACTGTTTGCTTTGGGCGCGAAAGGTCGCAAAGATTTCGCGCAATTCCGAAAGCTCCTTGTGGTCGCGATCCAGGTTCAACATCACCCCCACTTCGGGATGATAGCGCACCAACGACCCATCGGATTCGTCGGCCTCGATCACCAACCACTCTCCCGATCCACCCCAGGCATTGCCCCAGTGGCCCTGGCGGGACAATTCACGCAGCACCCCACCCGAGATCACCGAAGGATCCAGTCCGGCTTCGCGCAACACCCGAAAGACCATGGCGGTCACGGTGGACTTTCCGCTGGTGCCCGACACCGCCACACAACGGGAACGCGAGGCGATTTCGGCCAAGGCCTGGGAACGGTGCACGATCCGACAGCCTAAAGTTCGGGCGCGCTCCACCTCGGGGATTCCGTCTTCCACCGCGGTCGAGACCACCAGAATCGTCGAGGCCTCCAAACCCGAACCATCTTGGGGAACCAAGATCGCCCCGGCTTTTAGCAAGGCCGCTCGAATGGATTCCCCACCGCCGCGATCGAACAATCGATCGGATCCGGAAACACTTTCCCCACGCCCCAACAGGTACAAGGCGATGGCGCTCATCCCACTGCCACCGATTCCGGCAAAGTGCCATCGGTTCATGCGGCGCACTTCGGGCCGATCCAAACCGGATCGCCTTCGTGGACAATTTCTGACAGCTTCACGGCATCCAGGTTGGACAGGCGCACGCATCCGTGCGATCCCGGGAAACCAAGTTCCTCTTCGCGAGCCGTGCCGTGCAAATAGATGTAGCGGTCGAACGTGTCGACGCCAGGGCCTTTGTTCACCCCGGGCTCCAGGCCTTCCAGCCAAAAAATGCGGGTGGTGATCCAATCCCCTTCCACCGCTCCCGTGGTCCAGATTTCGCCCGTGGGTTCGCGGCTGGAAAATCGAGTTCCCAAGGGTGCGCCTTGGCCGATCACTTGGGCGATGCGGTGCCAACCCACCGGAGTTTTTCCGGAGCCTTCCTCACAGCCCATGCCCGAACGCCCCGTGGAAACCTTGCAGCGGAACACTTCACGGCCCAGATCCCACACGGTCATTTCTTGGCGTAGGCCATCAACTTGGACCAAAGCCACTCTTAAGCCTTTGGCCCCGGACCATCGGGGTCGATGCTCGTGTCCGTCAAGCGGTCGATCTCGTCGCGAACTTGGTCCATTCGCCAACCATCGAGGTCTCCGGCTTCTTCCAACCGGCGCTCTTCCAAGGTCTGGGCGGCAATCTCGAAGGCGTCTTGGGACCGCGGATCGCGATGTTTTTTGGTCAGATCGGCCAGGATTTCATCGACCTCTTCCAAAGGCGCCAGCATGCCCACCGCGGCCATGGCTTCGAAGCGGACATCTTCATTGGCGTGGTCCACAAATCCCACCACCAACTCCCAGGCCTCTTCCATCCGCAAATTCGCCGCGGCGTGGATCGCCTCGGCCAGCACCGATTCATCGGCGGCGCGCAGTTCTTCTAAAATGATCCGTTCGAATTCATCGTCTTCGGTCAAACCCATCGCGTAGATGGCCGAGACCTTGACCCACACCGTGGGGGCCTCTTGGTAAAACCGCAACACCAAGGCGCGAACTTCCGGCAAGAACGCGATGTGTCCCAAGGCTTCCAGGCAGCGGCGCCGGACATCCATGCTTTCCATGTGGGCATCGACGCGCGACAACAACTTGGATTTGGTCAACTCGTAAATCTCGCGAGGGACCAACGGCTCGGGGGGGGCGGGGATTTCGGGATCCAACGTTTCGTCTTCTTCGGGGTTCCAGTCCCAACCAGCCCCGTCTTGGAGCACGGGCCAAAGGGTGGCGTTGGCGATGGCGCGCACCTCTTCGTCTTTGGCATTGGCCGCCAAATCGAAAATTCGCTCCCAAACCCCGGGCAATCCGAAATAACTTACGGAAGCCCGCAAGGCGGCCAAAACGATCTCGGAATCATTCGATGCCAAGTGCACCAAGAGCCTAGCCGGTGCATCTCCGCGATCAAACTCGTAGTTTTCCAGAAGTTCGAGCTCCTTCAGAGCCTGCGAGTGATTCATTTGGTCCCATCCTTTCCTGACCCAAGGTAGAAAGCCCCTCACCATGCGCATCCCTCTCCTCTTGATTCTGTCTCTGGGAACCATGGCCGAACCATGGCTTCCCCGGGTCGCCCAATCCTTCCGGCAAACTCCCGATGCCAAGATCCTTTTGGATTGGACCGTGGTTCCGGCCGGGGGCTTTGCGCCCCCCCGCACCACCAAGGGCACTCTCAAGCTCGCCGAAGGGAACCAGTTCCGCTTTGAATCCGAAGCGTTGGTGGCGGTTTGCGATGGCACCACGCTGTGGCAATGGAACGGCTCGACCAACCAGGTTTTGGTCCAAAACGCCGCCAAAGTGGATCCTTCGGCCTTGCCCGCTGGTCTTTTGAAAGCCGCCATGGATGGCTCGGAGACGGCGGCGACCGCGGACAAACTCGAGGGGAAGGTTTTGCAGAAGTTGTCGTTGGACCATTCCCATCCACCCCTTTCCAAGTTTGCCCAGGCCTCGATGTGGATCGATCCGAGCAGCCTAAAGCCGGTGCGCATCGAGGTCGAAGACCTCCAAGGCGGCAAGACCAGCTGGACCCTCTTGAAAATTTCCAGCTGGAAACCCAAAGCCAAAG
>CAIKAA010000475.1 GCA_903825275.1 uncultured Fibrobacterota bacterium
AAGCTCGCGGCGGGAGCGGTGGATGCCAACGGAATCAAGTCTGGTGGCGTGGGGACCGGCGACCTTCAGGTCACCGTCGATGAAGAAGGTGCGGTTCTGACCCTGGACGGGGTTTTGGTCAAAGGGAAAAGCCCCTACTTTTTCGAACACCTTGAAACCGGAGCCCACAAGCTGGTGGCCCGTACCAAAAATCGCTATGGCGAAGCCGAAGTCTATCTGGACCGGGACGATTTGCAAAAAATCACCATGGCCTTGACCCATGGCGTCGGCACCCTCAAGTTCCTCACGGAACCGATGGGAGCTTCCGTACTCCTCGATGGCACCAAGATTGGCGAAACGCCGCTCAAACAACCCAATGTGTTGGCGAGCTGGCACCAAGTGCGTTACCAGAAGGACGGTTTTTTGGATGTGACGGAATCTGTCCAGGTCGCCATGGAGCAAACCACGACCAGTCGGGTCAAACTTGAGCCCGGCGGCGCCCTCGTGGTCCACGCGAATGGAACGATTTGGCCCATCCTCGCCAAGGGCAAGGATTCGCTTTCCCCCACCCAGGCCGACTTGGACGGACCGATTTCCCTGCGACCTGGTCGCTGGCACTTGCGGACCAAAACCGAAGGCGGCTGGAAGGGAATCGACACGACCTTCCAAATTTCCGTTGGCCACACGACCAGCTTGGATCTTCAACTCACCAGCTATTACGGCTCGGTCAAGGTCAGTGGCAACGCCAAGGCTTCGGTGATGCTGGACGGCCGCCACATCGGCAATTCGCCGATCGAATACACCCAGCTCGAACCGGGCTCCCACCAACTGGTCCTTCGCCAAAACGGCGATTCGATTTGGGGCCGTGGTTTCGATGTCGCCTCCGGACAAAAAGTGTCTTTCTACACCGGAAAGGATCCTCTGACTTGTTTGTTGAAGGTCAACTCCAAGAACCAGGGCCGGGTGTATTTGGACGAAGATGAAGTGGGATCGCTCCAGCTGAAGAAATCGGGATGGATGAGCGACACGTGGACTTGGGACTCCGATTCCTTGCCTGCCGGTTCCCACCGCATCAAGATGATTGCCGACGGATACCACCCCTGGGACACTCTGGTTCAACTTGTGCCTTGGTCCACAACCACCCTTGAGGCGCAATTGGAGCGCGACCGAACCACCCCCAATAGGATCTATACCATCAATCGCCTGTCCAATCCTGAACCAACCATTCCCGATCAACCCGGTTCGGGCCGCCAGGCGATCCATATTCTCAGCGGCATTGGGACGATTGTTGCTGGAGTATTTTGGGTCGTTTGGGATACAGAAATGAACAATGCCGAGAAGGCTGGAAACGAGCCCAGAAAATCAAAGGCGGCCGGGGCAGCACTCCTCAGTGGAGGCCTTTCGCTGGTCTTTTTGATTGGCTTCGCAGCCAGCGGGGATTTTTAAAGGGGCGAGCCCGCGAAGGGCCCTTACTATCATTCAAGGCATGCATTCACCACGAGATTTTTTCACTTCCTTGCGCGTGAACGAAACTTGGAGCGACGAGGGCCAGGCCCTGGTCCGCAAACTCTCGGGATTCCAGGTTTGGGCCTGGATTTTTGTTGGAATGAACCTTTTCACCCTGCTGGTCTACCTCTACCTCTGGAGCGTGTTGCAGCGCGAAAGCTTCTACCTGGGGGCGACCTTTTTGTTCGCCGCCAACCTGGCTTGGATCCTGCCCGTGGTGATGGCAGTTCCTGTGTCGTTCGTGGGAGCGAGCTGGATCGCCAGGGCCTTTCGAACGATGGGGAACCCCAGCGACGAAGAGGAATTTGGCTTCGAGCAGATTGCCTTTGGATTCGTGTTTCCGGGAGTTTCCTTCTTGGCGCCGCAACGGATCCTCGGTTCGCTGTTTGACAAAAGCTGTCGCTTTGGCCGCGTATTCATCGATCCGTCTTTCCGGACCCAGGTGGGAATCTGGATGATGTTGTTTTGGTCTGGTCGCGCCATGGACCTCGGACGCTTGTTTTCCCGGCTTGCCATGGTGGATTATCCCGGTTACACCCCGGTGGCGTTTTCCGCCATGGCCGCGTGCTTGTTCAACATCGCCTTCGTCCTTTCAACCTTCCTGCTCTTTCGCCAAATTCTAGAGGCCCAATCTCCCGTCCTTGCCGACCCCAAGACCTACGAACAGGTCTGTCAGGCTGCGGCGATGGGCGACTCGTTCGAACCGGTTCAGGTTCCCGTTCCCACTCCGACCAGGGAACCGGGAGAGGATTCCGTGGATCCCGAGGCGTCCGGACAAAATATGTCCAGACCCTTGCCGTCCTTCGATCCCCAAAACCCCTTCCGTCTTGAAGGTCGATCGAGGGCCTCGTGGGTAGAGGAGGCACAGGTTAACCCGAATTCTCCCTACCGCCATGCTCTTTCTTCGGCAGACATTGCCATCTCGTTCGACGGTCGCCTCTCCCGCAACACCTTTGTGAAATACGCACTCGCCCAGACCCTCATCTGCCTGGTGTTTCGTGCCGCCCTGGAATTCGCCCCTCTCTTGATTTTGGTCGGGTGGATCGCGGTGGTTCCTTTGGTGCTGACCTCGCTGGCGTTGAACGTCAAACGTTGGCACGACCACGGCAAGTCGGGTTGGATGGTTCTGGTGGTCCTGATTCCCATTGTTGGGGCCTTCTATTCCTTCTACATGCTCTGGCTCAAAGAGGGCGATTCCGACCGCAATACCTATGGCGGAGTCGAACGCGACGGGCATTTGGTGCCCTCCGAATCGGATCAGATCGAGGCGGATTTTTATAACAGCCTTTAGAGTCTTTCCTCTTTGCAGAACGTTTTGGGGGAACAGGGGCCAGGGTTAGGCTTGGGGCGGATTTGCTAGGATCTAGAAGGTTTAGGGCTCCAGCCGGAGGAAATCCTTTTCCAAGGGAAGCGGGGAAGGCAGAGCGCGGTAGTTGCGGATCTGGGCAATGCACCGCTCCAGACTTTCGGCCTTCCCCAAAATCACGTCATCCATCTGACAAAATCCGTCCGCTGGTGTAAACCTCTTCGAGGATGCCACGCCGCTCTTCGTTCAATTTCTGCCAACGGGAAAGGTTTTCCATTTCGAAAATGGCCTTGGCCGTGGGGTCCAATTCCAAAATGCAGCGCCCCTGGCTCACCACTTCGTTTTGCAAGACCGTAGAGGCTTTGCGAAGATCGATCAGGTCGACAGATCGCCCCAACTTCTCGGCAAGCTCGGTTCGAATTCGAGAGAGCTTGTCGGGCTGCACCGGGGAATGAAATGGGAGCAACACCCCAAGGTCCACGTCGCTCTCGGCCTTGGCTTCGTGGGTGGCGAAGGATCCAAACAGCCAAACGGCTTGCACCTTAGGCAGGCATTCCCGGATCCATTTCCCCAATTTGGCCTCGTCGATGGACTCCATGGCCCAAAGGGTCCCTTTTTCGCAAGTCGCTCCTTTCTTCCCCGAACTACTCTTCCCTTCCCTATGCCCAAGCCTTTGAGCTCCTCAAGCCTTCCCGTCACCGAAAGATCTCTGTTTTCGCTGGCCTGGCCGGTTTCCATGACTCTGGCCGTGGGGATTTCCCAGCCCGCGATGGACATGTGGTTTCTGGCGCGTGTTTCCGATGCCGCGGCCGCCGGGGTGGGCGCCATGATCCCGGTTTTCGGGGCGTTGATGATCCTGCTCAATACGATGGGCCAAGCCGGATCTTCGGTGGCCGGACAATTTTTGGGGGCGAAAAAACGCCGCTTGGCCAAGGCCACCTACGCCTTTTTGCAAGCCTTGCTGATTGGAATCGGCATCATTCTGGGGCTGGTCATGGTCACCCTCTCCGGGCCGATCACGCGGGCCATGGGCCTCCAAGGCGAAATCCAGGTTCACGGCGCGATGTTCCTCAAAGTGCTGGGTTGTGGGATGGGCGCCCGAGCCCTTTGGACCTCCATGATCAACATCCTCGCTTCCCAAGGGTTGACCAGTTGGAATCTTTGGGGATCGGTGGTGGCCCTGGGGACCAACGCGATCTTGAATTTCACCTTTCTGCGGTGGTTCCAGCTGGGGACCTATGGAGTTGCTTTGGCGACGGTCTTTTCCTGGGCGATCGTTTCCTTCGTCCTTTTGGTCGTGCTGTCTCGCAAGATCCGTTACCATCCCCATTGGATCGACCTCAAAATTGGTTATCGCAAGGCCTTGTCTCCACTGGTTCGCATCGGGTTGCCCGCCTCGGTGGAACCCATTTCCTTCCAGATGTTCCAAGTCGTGTTGGGCTCCCAGATCGTGCGCTTGGGTTCGCTTCCGCTCACGGCGCGGGTGTACGCGGCCACCTTGGCCAACATCCCCGTCATCTTCTCCTATGGCCCCGGTTTCGCTGCCCAAATTTTGACCGCTCACCTAGTGGGGGCAGGCCAAGAAGACGAAGCCGACCGGCGTCTGAAGCACGCCACCCGCTGGGCTTGTCTTGGGGCTTTGGTCTGCGCCGTGTTGGTGGCCCTGACAGCGCGCTGGACTCTGGAGGTGTTCACCAAGGACCTCGCCGTGATCGCCTTGGGGGTGCATTTGCTTTGGATCGACGCGATCTTGCAACCAGCCAAAGCGGCCAACATCGCCTTGACCTTTTCCTTGCGCTCGGCGGGCGACTCCAAATTTCCCGCGATGGTGGGAACCACCTTGATGTGGACTCTCGGCCTGGGCCTCGCCTGGGCCTTTTGCTTTGGATTGAAATGGGGGGTGGTCGGCATCTGGACCGGAATGGCCTGCGACGAATGGATCCGCGCCGGGATCAACCAATGGCGTTGGACAAGCGGCAGATGGCGCGGTAAGGGAATTCGCAAGTAGGATGCTTTGGGGGAGGCCCACGGCCTCGGCGACGTGGTAGCGGTTTTGGAACAAGCAATTTCAAGCTTCAAGACCTGACCCTTTCCCAAACACATTCCATTGGCTATATTTCTCCGCCTGATCCGGGACATAGCGCAGCTGGTAGCGTACTTGAATGGGGTTCAAGAGGTCGTGGGTTCGAATCCCGCTGTCCCGATATAACCGAGATCCGAGAGGGTCTAAAGAAAGCCGGAAGCCCAATAAAATACAGGCTTCCGGCTTTTTCATTGGTGGGCCTAAAGTCCGGTAAAATCCAGCCAGATGTGGCCCCTACCGAGAAGTTTTTAGGCCCCCTTTAGTACCGGAGGCCGATCTGCCTCGGCGGGCTACTTTCAGGGGGTCTAAAAACCCAGGATCGCCCATGCCCAGACTCGTCGAACCCAAAGCCCCTCTGGTTTATGCCAACGCCCAGCCTAAGGCCAAGGCCTACCTGGTCAACGACGGGCGAGGATTGGCCCTTCAAGTGGATCCAGACGGAACCAAACGATGGCTGTTCCGGTACAGCTTCGAGGGGCAACAGAAGAAGATCGGCATCAAGGGAGGCTATCCGGGAGTCAGTTTGAAGACCGCTCGCGAGGAAGCCGATCGGTTCCGGGTCATGTTGGCCAACGGCAAGGACCCCAAAGTTGTGCGTAAAGCCGATGGGGATGAGGTCGCCCGTGAACAAGAAGAGCAACGCCGCGAAGAGGAACGGAAGTCGACCAGTTTTGAAAAGGTCGCACGTGAGTGGCACCAAAAAGAGTCGGAACACTTGGCCAATTCCAGCTCCGAAGCGGTTATTCGCCGATTGGCCAAAGATCTGTTCCCCTTCATTGGGGCCAAACCCATCACCGAATTCACGCCGCCCGATATTTTACAGCCCCTGCGTCTGGTTGAAGCGCGAGGGTCCACAGAAACTGCCCACCGGCTCTTGGGAATGTGCGGCCAAATCTTTCGATTCGCCGTGGCGAGTGGTCTGATCCAAAGCGATCCTTCGCGTGATCTGCGCGGTGCCCTGTCGCGACCTGTTGAAGGTCATTTCGCGGCATTGACCAATCCCAAGGATGTTGGAGGCCTTCTGCGAGCCATTGACGACTACCGAGGCTCCCCCGAGACTCGCACGGCCTTGATCTTCGGCGTCCTGACCTTTGTGCGACCAGGAAACTTACGCGAAGCAAAATGGTGTGAATTCCACAACTTGGACCAACCAGAAATTGCCGAATGGCGCATCCCAGGTGGAAAGCTGAAGGTTCGGTCACGGAAGGATTTTGTTGTTCCGTTAGCACCCCAAGCGATTCGTCTGTTGGAAACCTTGCGCCCATTGACAGGTCAGAGCCAATTCGTATTTCCGTCGGCACGATCAAAAAATCGTCCGATGTCGAACATGGCGGTTTTGGCGGCGTTACGGCGCATGGGGTACACCTCAAGCGAAATGACGGGGCACGGTGTCCGAGCGATGGCACGCACAATTTGCCACGAGGTACTCCGCTTCGCACCCGAGGTGATCGAGGAACAATTGGCACACGGGAAAGCGGGTGCGTTGAGGGATGCCTACGACAGAACCACGCACATGCCAGAACGACGACGGTTGATGAAGGAATGGGCGAACTATCTGGACAAGCTCAGGTTAGAGGTCCAATGAGGAAGTGCGAATAATTCCAAAACTTGCCCAACCTAAACTCGCGAGAAGGAATACACGATCTCCGACATCAGTCTCTGCGAGCCGATCGCGCAGGGTTACGATGACCAAGGAAAAGTCCTCCTTGGGAGTCAGGCGTACAGCCTTACGTTGAAATTCCTGTGGTGTGCGATGGGGGTTGGGGAGGTGAAAAAGCGATGAAAATGGCAGGAATCACCGCAAAAGTTTAACTTTTTCCACACTCTGCTCACAGCCACTTCACATTCTGCTTCTCATTCTTCCATCGAAAGTGTACTTTTAAAGCATGAATTCAGATCTCGATGTCCAGAATTCCAATCCCCTTGTTGATCCGCCGCCGCAGTCTGTTCAGTTGAAGGGCGCACCTCTGCCGATCGTGCTGACTCAGCTACGTTTTTTTCCGGTAGCGAACATGGAATCACAAGGCTATATCGCGGGATTTCAAGAAGCGGTTAGGAAAGATTACCCACGATTTTCCAGTGAAAAACTGGAAGTTTCCTTCCAAATCCCGTTTGGCAGTAGCTCATCCATTCCTACCGCCCGAACTTTTTGGCGGATGGCAAGTTTTGACAGCAAGTGGATTTTAACTCTCACTCAGGATTTTCTCACTCTCGAAACCACCGACTATAAGCATCGAGATGACTTCGTGGCACGCTGGGGGGCGATTGTCGCCGCATTCAATTCATCGTTTTCCAACATCACGGTTACTCGATTGGGACTTCGATATGTTAACCGGGTCGACGATCCGACGTTGATCGCACGGTTACCCGAAATAGTCAAGCCTCAAGCCTTGGGTGTTGCTGCCCTGCTGCCTGGGCCAGATGTTTCCATGAGCGAAGCGTTGTATGCAGTCCCAGAAGGCAAGATGCGTGTCCGTTGGGGGATTCTCCCCGCCAATGCCATCCATGATCCATCCATTCAGCCGTCACCGAACCCGTCTTGGATATTGGACTACGATATTTTTCAAGAACCCACAGAATTGCCGCTGGATCTCTCGACCATCCAAGAAGTTACAGCCAGATTTTCGGAACGAGGCTACGCCATGTTTCGATGGATGGTCAAGGACTCCTTCCTGAAATCGTTTGGAGGGGCGCAATGAGCGTGATGACCTTCAACTCGGATACATCGACAATTCCAGGTGCGAAGCCATCCCACCTGGCTGTCATGTTGGCGAGCTTCGCTCTTCCAGCATATTCAACAACTTCACACCCAAGTCCTTCTGAGATTCGCTACGAGGTTACCTCCACGATTCCATTTCACGCCCTAGTTGAGGCAGTAGATTTGGCGCCAATTAATGCCACAACAAAGGAATGCGTTCTTGAAATCAAGCGACTCTCTGGTCTTACCTGGGACGAGCTAGGTAAGGTATTTGGCGTGAGTCGTCGGTCGGTTCACAATTGGGCGATGGGTGAGCGACTGACGGCGGAGAATTCATCCAAGGTCAGACAGGTCCTAGCCAATATCCGTCGCTTGTTTCAGGTATCCTCCTCACAGACCGTAAGTTTGCTGAGGGGAATGCATGGAAGTCAAATGTTTCTCGATGCTCTTGTTAGCCTTCAGCCAAAAGATCTGGAAACCTATCCGCCCTCATCGCCGATTCCAGTTAGAGTCGATGCCGATGGTGGTCGATTGATGGCCAACTGGGAGATTGCACCTCCCTTCGATAGGATCGAAGGAACAAGCGTTCCAAACCATGGACCTTTGAAGGACATGAAGCCCTTGGCTGTCCGAGTGCCGAAGGTTGCATTGAGATTGAAGGCTGGATGAATCTCGGACCAGAATTCTCCAGTGCTCTCCAGAATTGGCAGCAAGGGGATTGCTGGCTTGGAGAGTTTTGGTTTTTGGTGCGATTTAACCCCGAGGCTCCGCTGACACCCGAGTCAAAAGCGATTACGGCTCAGGAGCAAGCTGGCGATATAACAGAATCCCAGTTTCAGGGATTCGCGATTTTATCCCAAACGTGCGATATTGTAAGGGGTACAAGTACACGTCCGTTTTTGGAAGTAGCCGCACTCCGAAAGGTTGCACCTGAAGAACTGGACGAGATTCGGCGTGGTGATCGTCCGCAGTTTGCATTTCTTCCAGGCTTGGAATCAGAGATGCTGGTCGCAGATCTCGACCTCG